>DATGHT010000038.1:0-7113 GCA_035307865.1 Candidatus Eremiobacteraceae bacterium
CGGCCAACTCGTCGAAGAATGGTTGCCATTGCGGCAGCACAGGCACGACCACGAGCGTCAGCAGGGCGTCGTGGAGTTCGTCGGCATCACGAACGAGCGGCCACGATTCTTCGCCCACCTGCGTGATGGCGCCGGCGTCCAGGATGCCCACGCCTTCGGAGACGTCCGTGCGGAGCGTGCCGCGCAATTGCACGGCGCGGGCGCGCCGTTCTTCCAGCGGCGCATCATCCAGATAGGCGAACGGGTTCGCGTTGAGGATCTCGTGCGAGAACAGGGACGGTTCGGCGGTGTCGATCGCGACCGTTTTGATCGAGCCGTCGCCGATGCGCTGCAAAATAGATTTCAGGCCGTCGATATCCATGGCCTCATGCAGGCAATCCGCGATAACCTCGTTCACTAACGGATGATCCGGAATGCGCACCGGCGCGCCTTCGAGATTCTCCGGGCAAGCCGCCTGGTCGGGGAAGACCGCCGCCAGCAGATCGTCCGCCCGCATGCGTTGAATGTTGGCCGGCACCTTTCTGCCGCCGCGGAAGCGCAGCAGCGCGAGGAAACGTTGCGCATCCCAGCGCCAGCGCGCGGTGAACATCGGCGACGGCAGCATCGCCTGCGTGAGAACGTCTTGGACCGTCGCGGGTTTTAAGAACTCAAAGATGATCGGCAGGGGAAAGGCGTGCTGCTCGCTGAGCGAGATGACGATGCCGTTGTCCGTCGCAGCCGCCTGCAGCTCGAGATTGAACGATCGGCAAAAACGTTTGCGCAGCGCCAGGCCCCACGCGCGGTTGATGCGCGCACCGAATGGCGCGTGGATGACCAGCTGCATGCCGCCGGCTTCATCGAAGAAACGCTCGGCGACGACGACTTCGTTGGATGGCACGACGCCTAAGATAGCCTTGCCGGCCACCACGTATTCGACGATTTGCTCGGCGCCCAAGCGGTCGAGACCGCATTCACGCGCAAGGTAGCCGGCTGCCTCTGCTTTGCCGGATTCATCCACGAGCTGCGCCACGCGCTCGCGCAAGCGCGAAACTTCCTGCGAAAGCTCGAGCGTCCGGCCGGGCGCCTCACCGTTCCAGAAAGGAATCGACGGCGGAGCACCATGCGCGTCGTCGACGCGCACGCGACCTTGTTCGATGCGCCGGACTCGCCACGAGGTGGTCCCGAGCAAGAAAATGTCGCCGCTCATGCTCTCAATAGCGAAGTCCTCGTCGAGCGAACCGACCACCGTGCCCTCAGGTTCGGCCACGACGGCGTATTGGGCGGTGTCGGCGATCGCGCCGCCGGAAGTGATCGCCGCCAGCCGGGCGCCACGCCGGCCGCGCACGCGGCGGTTTACGCGATCGCGGTGCAGCAGCGTGCCGGCGCGCCCACGCGAGGTGGCGATCCCTTCCGACAACATGGCCAGCACGGCGTCGAACTGCGCGCGCTCGAGCCGGCGATACGGATACGCGGAACGCACCAGTTCGAAGAGCGCATCCTCATCCCAGTCGTCGGCCGCCGCAGCGGCGACGATCTGCTGCGCCAGAATATCAAGCGGGGCTTCGGATAGCTCTAAGCGGTCCATGGCTCCGGTTCGAATAGCGCGTACCACGGCCGCGGCTTCCACAACATCGTCGCGCGTAGTAGCCATCAAGACGCCTTTGGGTCTTGCGCCTACCCAGTGCCCGGAGCGCCCGATGCGCTGCAGCGCAACCGCGATGGAGCGCGGCGAGCCGATCTGCACCACAAGGTCGACGGAACCGATATCGATGCCAAGTTCCAACGAGGCCGTGGCGACGACCGCCCGCAGTTCCCCGTTCTTGAGTTTAGTTTCGGTCTCCAAGCGCAAATGGCGAGCCAGGCTGCCGTGGTGCGGCATGACCGTTCCCTCGCCAAGGCGTGCGATGAGGTTGTGCGCGATGCGCTCGGACAGCCGTCGCGTGCTCACAAAAATGAGCGTGGTGCGGTGCTCTTGGATGAGCGCCGCCAGCCGGTCGTAGATCTCACCCCACATCTCTGCGCTCGCAACCGGCCCGAGTTCGTCCTGCGGCACCTCGACCGAAAGATCCATTTCGCGGCGATGGCCGATGTTGACGATCCGTGCGCTTGGGCTCAAGAAGCGCGCGACTTCCTCCGCAGGTTTCACCGTGGCAGACAATCCGACGCGCTGCGGTTTGGGTCGCCCGTGCTCCGTCACCAAGCGGTCCAAGCGTGCTAGGGAAAGCGCCAAATGCGGGCCACGCTTGTTACCCACCATGGCATGGATCTCATCGATGATCACGCTCGAGACAGAGCGAAACAGCTCGCGCGAGCGCGCCGCGGTCAGGAGGATGTAAAGCGATTCAGGCGTGGTGACCAAAATGTGCGGCGCTTTCGCAAGCATGAGCGCGCGCTCGCGGGTGGGCGTGTCTCCGGTGCGCAGCGCCGTGCGGATGCGAGACAAGGCAACGCCTTGCGCCGCCGCCAGCTCAGTGATCTCCGCCAAGGGCTGTTCGAGATTTTTTTGGACGTCGTTCACGAGCGCCTTCAGCGGCGATACGTAAAGAATCTGGATCTCATTCGGCAGCGGCGCATGCGCCTCGCGCACCAGCCGGTCGACCGCGGACAAGAAGGCCGCAAGCGTTTTGCCCGACCCCGTCGGAGCAGAGATCAAAACGTCATGGCCCGACTGGATGTGCGGCCAGCCCGCTACCTGTGGTGCCGTCGGCTCGCCGAAACGGGTGCGAAACCACGTTTCCACGAGGGGATCGAATCGATACGCAGCTTTCAGTTCGGTTTCAAGCATGGGAAGGCACAAATTTCGGCGCAGCGGCTCGGATTCCGGCCAAACTTGTCATATTTGTGAGGCTTTTTCGCCGCCTAAGGTTGGTCGAGTACGGCGATATACAGCGGCTGGTGCAAACCTGTGTGCGGCCCCTTGACGACGCGCAGCGGATGCAGCGGACTTAGGCTCTTGGAATCGTAACTCGTGATCGACCCCGCTCCGCCGCCGATGTTGGCCACGTATAAAATGCCTTGGTGATCGACGGCGATCGCTTGCGGGATATCGAGACCCGATCCGCTGCCGCCCAGCGTGCGCAACGGCAGCGCGTCGCCGTTCGCGTTGCGGTCGAACGCGTTGATGAATCCTCCGGTTCCGGAGTTCCCCACGCTCAGCGCATACATCGTGCCGCTGGCGTCGAGCGCCACGCCCGCCAGTTGGCCGCGGATGAGTCCCGTTCGTGGACCGCTTAGGAAACGTAGCGGCGGGCTGTCTCCGCTTGCGGACTTCTGGTAGATGCTGATGCCGGCAGCGCCGAAGTCCGGAGCTCCATCTGCCGCGTAGATCAGGCCCGCGTCATCCACCGCCAAACCGTTGGGAGAATTGATGTCAGTATCGGGACCCGCAATGGTCGCGAAGCGCGCGCAACCGCTTTGTCCCTCCTCGAGCCACTGGATGGCGGCACCCGGCGCGTCGAAATTTTGACCGAGAACGAGGTCACCGTCGGGGGCGATGGCCAGCGCTGCGCCGACAAATGGATCGCCGGCACAACCGATGACCGCGATCGGCCGTGCGTCTCCGTTGGCGCCGGGCGCGTAGACATTGACGCCGTTTGGTCCGCAGCACACATAAAGCCGGCCGAACCGATCAAAAGCTAACCCTCGGGCGCCTTGCAACTGCGTGTCGGGCCCCTGGATGCGAATCTCGGGGATAACGTCGCCGTTGTCGGCAGCGCGGTAACCGGTCACCGAAAGATCGAGCGAGTTAGAAACATACACCATCGGACCGCGCGCCGCCGGCGCGGCTATCGTGAATTGGCTGGGATCTGAGCCGGAAAAGGTTGCGCCGGAACCGCAGCCCAGCGCAGCGAGCGCACTGCAACTCAAAAAAAGCAGACCGAACAAACGTGTAAGCACGCCGTCTTTTTCCGCGCAATGCGGCAAACGCTCCCGGGGCCCATCGGCTCAACTCCCGGGAGCGCAGCTACTACAACGGCACTGCCGCGGAACTATTTACTGCAAGTCAGATCGATGCGCATGCTCGGATCGGCCGCCGTGTACTTCGGACCGCTGGCGTCCTTGCGCACGCTTCCATCGAAGGCCAAAAGAAATTTGACCGGCTTCTTGATGTCGGAAGCCGCCGTTCCATAGGGGTACCAGAAGGTGAGCTGATGTGTGTATTGCGACGAGGGTGGAAAGTCGTGGTACTCAAGCTTTTGGGCATCCATCGTACCCGCCGTTGTCAAACCGACGTCCATCGTGTCCCCGTCGGCTGAGACGAGCGTCATATGGCCGATGCCGGTGCCTGCGGGCGTGAAATCGACGTTCGTTCCGTTGCGGACCTGCGTCGTGACACCCCAACCGTTATTGAAATTACCGGCAACGTCGGGCGTCGACTTGATGGGTTCGACTTTGGTGACCTTGACGCGCCAGATCCCGTTGAACAGCCACTCGTTCATGCAACCCTGGAGGGCGGCCCGTTGGTAGGACCCGCCGGGCGTTACTTTCGGGGGGTTCGCGGCGGAACTCGCCGTCACGGTGCCGGCGAGGGCAAAACAAAATAGTGCGAGCATCGCACGTGCAAGGAGAAATCGCATCGTCTTCCTTTCCGCTAGAGAGTAGCGTTCGTCTTCGGCGGCTCCTTGGGTAACGGCGTGCGCAAATGGGACGACTATCGAGCCGGCAAACGATCCAAGAGGAGTTTGTGCGCTCCATCGGTTAGCGTAAGGAATGCCTGACCGATCCACCGCCCGCCCCGCCACCCTGAGCGTTTTTGGATTCGCGAGCGGTTGGGCGGTGGCAGTGTTCATCGTTCGCGTGCTGACGTTACCGCTTGGGTTTCTCTTTGGCCGGACATCGAATTGGACCATCGCGGAGGGCGGTCTCGTTTGGTACCTCAGCCGTTCGCTTCTCTGGGCTTTGATAGCAGCTTTGGCCGCCACCGTTGCGGCCATCGTTCACAACGAATTCATCAAACGCAGTCTTTAGAGAGAACCAGAGCCGGCTTGCAGCCGGCTCTGGTTCGTCATGGACGCGGTTAGCGTTTTCTCGTAACCTCAGCTCTTTTTAGTCTCGGCCTGTATGCCTGTGGCCGCTTCCGCCATGGTGGTCGTCACGGTCGCCACGATGGTGATCGTCACCGTCGCCACGATGGCGATCGTCGCGGTCGGGTCGCTGATGACGAACCGGCGTCCGGGCGCGATGGAGATCCTCGCCGTACCATTGGTCGCTGTCTGCGTAGCGCCACGCGTAACCGCGCGCATACGGACCGCATTGTTCGCCGTATCCGTCATAGGCGCAACGCGAGCGGCCGTTGTTGCTCGTGTAGACGACGGTGCCGTTGGGATAGACGATCCGTCCGTCAGCGTAAACGGTGCCCCCGTCTGCCGTCCGGCCGACGATCGTGTCGTGCGCAACCTGTTTGTGATGATAGTTGTTGTACAGGATGACACCCGCGGTCAACGCGATCGCACCCAAGATGATGTTTCTCGTTGATCGCTGACCGGCTGTTTCTGCGAGCGCCGGGCTCAAGGCGCTAAAGGCGAACACGAACACGAGCGCCAGTGCAACAAGCGTTGCAGACCACGTGGTCGTGCGTCGAGACATTGAAAGCATGCGATATTCCCCCTCGGTGAGTAGGAACGTATCGCTCGCCGAAAAGGTTCCCTAGCCCACGTCAAACGTGAGGCGCACGTACGACCGGTCCTTGCCGGAGTGCACGACGACGTTTTCACAGAGGCTTTCGATAATGCGCAGGCCGCGGCCGCCGTGATCCTGGCGCGGCATACGCCAGCTGCCGCGATCGGAGACCTCCACGATGAGCTTGCCGTTCTTGCTCTGTGCATCGATCCACACGTTCCCCTTGGCTGCGCCGTACGCGTGCTCGATCACATTGTTGACCGCCTCGCCGACGGCCACTTGAATCTCGAAGTCTCGTTCGGGCGTGACCTTGAGGTCACGAGTGAACGCCCGTATGGCCTGGCGCACCTTCTGCGCGGACGACGCGTGCGCCGGAAGCGCCAAGTTCAGCGAACCCGGAAATGCGTGCTGTGTGCTCACCGTCAGCACCGCAACGTCGTCATGGTGATCGCTCGCCACGACGGCGCGCATGAGCGCTTCGGCCGGGTGGTCCGCGTGCAGGATCGCGTCGTCGGCGAGCGCGCGCCGCAGCCGCGCTTCCCCTTCGAGGACATCGTGGGTCGTCTCGGTCAGGCCGTCAGTGTAGCAGACCAGCATCGCTTCCAATGGGAACGGTACCGTTTGCCGGTTGACGGTCAAATGGCTGCGAACGCCGAGCGGTATGCCTTCGCCGCTCAGCTCGATGATCGATCCGTCGGGCATGTGCATGAACGGACGCGGATGTCCGGCAAGGGCGTACGACAGAGTCTGCGCGTCACGGTCGATAGCTCCCACGAACACCGTCACCATCGTGTCCGGATCTTCCAGTCGCAAACTGTTGTTGGCCGAGACCAGTACCTCGGCCAGGTCGGTATGCTCGAGCGCGCATGAACGCAGGGCTTGGCGCATCTTCCCCATGGTAACGGCGGCGGGCAGCCCGCGTCCAGCGACGTCGCCAACCGAGAGAAAGATGCGGCCGTCGGGCAGCTCGAACGCGTCGTACCAGTCGCCTCCGATCTCCGCTTCGCTCTGACCGGACGCGTACACGGCGTCGAAGCGGATGCCGGGCACCACGGGAAACGTCGCAGGCAGAAAGGCCCGCTGCAGCGTGTTCGCGACATGATGTTGGCGTTCAAAAAGCTGGGCATGCTCGATCGCGCTCGCGGCACGTGCCGCAAGCTCTTCGAGAACGGGTATGTCGCTCAAGTCGAGGCGCCGGCCTAGTTTGCCGCCGATCCACGAAGCGGTGAGCGAGCCCAAGATCTTGCCGCGCGCGCGTAGCGGTATGACGGCCATCGAATCGTAGCCCAATTGCTGCAAGGACGGCAGGATGTCGGCGCCGACCATGCTTTTCACGTCCTCAGCAGTCAGATGATGGTAGATCTCGGTTTTTCCCGTGCGGATCACGGCCGCTGTTCCCATCGTTGCGCCCGGTCGGGCGACCCGCGTACCGCGCAGCGCAGCGATGATTTCGGCGTGTCCGGCATCGAAATGTTTTAGGGCGGTGATTTGAAATGAGTCGTCTTCCTGAAGCAA
>DATGHT010000039.1:0-4475 GCA_035307865.1 Candidatus Eremiobacteraceae bacterium
CACGTTGGTCGCAGGCGTGCCCGCGAAGACCGTACGCGAGCTGACCGAAGATGAAGTGGCCGATCGCGAGCGTGCCGGCTCGCGCGCCCTGCACGAAGGAATGGAAGAACTGCGCTCGCCTTAGTTCGTTTACGCTAGGCGGCGATTTTCTCGAACACCAGAAGATAGTCGAAGTAACCGGGTGTGCCCGCGTCGTAGCGCGCGCGCTGCATAGCGGCCAACTCCCACCGCACAGCCAGGTCTCCCAGCCAACGCGGAGCCCAGGACCGGGTCGCCAACCACTGAGCGCGCGATCTGCTCGAACGGCGCACCGCGCGCACGTTGCGCAGCGTGAATCCCGCTTTCTCAAAGGTGGTGCGGTATCGTTCAAGCGTCAGCCCGCGGCCGTTGTCGGTTTGCTCCAAGACCAGGGCCAGGCCGCCTGAAGCGCACACGCGACCCATTTCCGGCGTCAGCGTTTCAAGCGCATCGCCGGTGAGCAGCACGTAGACGCACAGCAGCAAATCAAAGAAGCCGTCGCTGAAAGGCAGCGGGCCGTCGCGCCAGCACGCAAGGCGCTCCTCGGGGATGACGTGCTGCGCGCGCGCCAGATCGAGACAGGCCTGAGTCCGGTCCACGCCATACACCTGGTTCGCGTACTGCGTCAGCAACGGCAGCAGCCTTCCGCCGCCGCAGCCGAAATCGAGCGCGCGCTCGAAACGACGCCTACTTGCATCGAAGAACCGCCGTAGCGCGGTTTTGTGCACCGCGTCCAAGAAGCGATTCTTTTTACCGGTGCGATCCGCCAAATCAAGCGCAACTCCGAACACACCGAAGCGCGCACGCTCCGTCCAAGACATGCCTTGATAGACGTCAAAGTCCGGCTGCGACATACCCTCATCCATCTTTCGAAGGGACGCTATGCCACGCTATATCTCGCTCCACGCGCTCGGGTGTTTGCCCAAACCGGCGTTCGCGGCATTGTGCAAAACGCTGTTCGCCTCCACCGGTGCGCGCGTGGTGCGCATTTGCGCCGGCCAGATCGCTGAAAAAATGCTCGTTGAATTCGACGCCGACAATGAGGCTGCGGCCCAGGTGTGGCTCCGTTCGGCGAAGCTCACGGCAGTATGGCTCATGCGAGTCGACTTCGAAAGCAGCGACGGAGCGTTGCGCGAACTGTAGCCTTATTGGCTTGCATTGGCCTGGTTGTGCAGGTAGGCATTGATGAACGAGATGATGCGCGCCTTGTCTACGGCGGGCAGCGTCGCTAATCGCGTCCAAGCCGTTAGCGCGATCTTCGATTTCATGTGCGGATACGGCGCAACGATCACTGCCATGCCCTGATCTTCCGCGTTCTGGACGTCAGCCGGCAGCGGCTGCAGTTCATTCGCTGGAATGAGCTTGCTGTCGTATTGCAAGGCGATGCTCGAAAGCGCGGTAGCGATGTCCGGACAGGAGCAGTTGTATTGCAACAACACGTTGCCATGTTCGAGCAGATGCACCTGGACGTATTTGGGCAACGGTATCGGACTCGAGAAGACGTCGCTGAAGAGCTCGCGATGCGGGCCTGACGTGGGCGGATTTGAGTTGTACACAAAATCGTCGGACTCGCCGGGGGTGAGGTGCGTGTGTCCTTGCGACGGATAGAATTTCCCCAGCAAAGGCGCGGGCGCAGCAGCTGCCGTTGCCGTCTGCGGAGGAGCGGCCGCGGTGGCGGCCGCGGATGTGGCTGATCGCGAAGAGCTGGCGCAGCTCCACGAAGCAAGGCAAATGATGCAACACAAGCCTGCCAGGCGCTTGGAACGAGCGCCTATGGAAAGAATCTTCATGGGGCTGTTTCTTCGTTGACGGCGCGCATTGTCCGTCAGCGATTCAAGTTGTCGGTGTTGTGCAAGTAGAGGTTGATGAACGACACGATCTTGCCTTCGTCCGCGTCGGGTAGGGTGCCCAGGCGCGTCCACGCGGTCAACGCGACCGGAGTCTTCATGCCCGGATAGGGCGCCACGATGACGGCCAGCCCCTGCTCCTCGGCGCTCTGCACGTCGGCCAGCGAAGGCGTATCCGAGCCCGGCGCGATCAGCCGCGAATCAAATTCGCCGGCGATGCGTGACAGCGTCGCCACGATCGCTGGACAGATGCAATCGTACTGCAGCAGCACGTTGCCGTGCTCCAGCAAATGCACTTGGACGAAATTTGGGATCGGCTTGCTGGCGATGAAGCCGGTGGTGAAAACTTCGCGGTGAAAACCCGAGGTCGGCGGAGTGGTGCTGTACTTGAAATGCGCGTAGCGCTGCAGGTCGCCCGGCCGGTGCCCTTGGTGACCCTGCGAGGGATAAGCGACCCCTGCGAACGGCGCCGGCGTTGCTTGCTGCTGCGCAGAAGTTGCGGCACCTTGGCGCCCGCGTACCAACCAGAATGACAAGGCGAGCACTGCGAGGACCGCGAGGCTCAGCCAGAGCATGAGGGAACGCCGCGCGGCTTTGCGTTCGAGCGACGGGCTCGCGGGGGCCCCGCCTTGCCGGGCCCGTCCGCTTGCTGAAATTCTTTGGGTGTTCTTCTTGCGATCTGCGTCTGCCATGCGTTTACTTTGATCCTGGGAATGGAGCCATGCTGTCCAAGGGCGCGGTGATGGTTGCATGATACGTTCCGCGGCCGAAGGCGATCAAGTCGGCGGAATAGGTCTGCCCCATCACCGTCGTTCGAACGCGAACCGTTCCGAGCGGCACGTCGGGCGATTGCCACGTTTCAATGCGCTGCGCGGGAAAACGTCCACCTGCCGGCAAGCCCGCTTCGGGAAAGTCTACTGCGACGTCCGCACAGTGCAAGGTGTGCCCGGAAACGATCAAATCTTGCGGCCGGTTTTGTGCAACGATTCCCTGACGGCTATCATCCAGCGGCACGAGGCCGGACCACAGCAGCGTTTGCAACGGCACTCCATGCAGGGGCGTTCCCAGCGTTATCGAGTCGCGCAGCCGGAACAAGCCGTCGCCGATTTTGAAGGCGCTTCCCGTGATCGAATAACGGTGGAGCGGATCCGTGAAATCCGCTGCGTCCACAAACATCTTCCAGACTACCGAGCCGCCGACGCTTCCGGCCGGCATCGCGGGTGCGCCGGTCAGCGCCAGCGAAGCCGTGCTGATTTCAATGAATGCTCCACCGGGTGCGGCGTCCGGATCCGGCGCGCCGAAGCCCACGGTCTTGGTGAGAATCGTGTTCGCTCCCGCGTTCAACTGGTAGCGCAGCCAATCACCCGCCTGCGGCGCCCGGAAGAGATAGGCGAAGAGCTGGCTTTGGGTGATCGAATCGCCCGCGCGAGGCTGCGAGGACATGCTCCAACCCACAGACGGTGCTGCTAGCGCCAAGGCAAAGCACAGCGCGTACGCGGCGCGCCTCGCATACGGCCGGCGCCGGGCCGTTACGAGCAGCGGGCACAAACTCCGAAAAACTCCATTTGGTGCTCGGTGAGCCGAAAGCGCAAGCCTTGCGAGAGCATCCGCTCCAGCTGCGGCAGCGTCCGGCAGGGCACGTCATCCACTCGGCCACAGTGTGTGCAGACTGCGTGATGATGATGGGTGTCGGCACAAAAAAGGTAGGCCGCTTCGCCTTGCAGCTGCATCACGGTCACGAGGCCCAGCGCGCGCAAGGCCTCGAGCGTGCGATACACCGTGGCCAGTCCGATTCCTGAGTCGACCGCCTGCAGTTTGGCATGGAGTTGTTTGGCGGTGACGTATTTGCGCAGCGCCGCAAACTGCCGAACGATCGCGCGGCGCTGCTTCGTCATGCGATGCGGCGTGCCCGAAAACTTTTCAGACACCGCCGCCAGGGCTTCAGCGGATGCGGTCTTCATCTCATCCTGCCCGCCGCGCGGCGCGCTTCCAGCAAAGAGCTCAAGAGCGAGCGGCGCTTCGGTGAAAACGCGATCGCCAAAAAGAAACAGGCCGTAGCGACCAGCACGATCGTCGCGCCGGACGCGACGTTGAAATAAAATGAGACATACAATCCGATGATGGCCGAGGCCACGCCGACGCACGCCGAGATCGCCATCATCCAGCCGAAGCGATTGGTCAATTGATATGCGGTTGCGGCCGGCGTCACCAACAGTGCGGCGACCAGCACGATCCCCGCAGCCTGCAATGAGACGATGATCGTCACCGCCAGCAACACCAGCAGCAGATAGGACAAAAGCTCGACTGGGATTCCGCTGGCGCCTGCGGTGACGGGGTCAAACGAAGCGAAAAGCAACTCCTTGTAGAGCACTGTGATGATCGCAAGCACCACGACGACGAGCACGGAGATAAACACGATATCACGGCGGTCGATGGACAGCACGTTGCCGAACAGGAAGTCTTGCAAGTCGATGACGTAGCTCTGCACCCGCGAGATCAGCAACACCCCGAGCGCGAAGGCAGCGGTGAAGAACACCCCGATCGCCGTGTCCAACGAAATCTCAGACTTCTTGCTCACCGCGCCGATGCCAAGCGCGGTTATGACCGCGA
>DATGHT010000040.1:0-7126 GCA_035307865.1 Candidatus Eremiobacteraceae bacterium
TAAAGTTGCGGGCGCTGCCGCACCCGGCTACGATCGCGTAACGGATCACGCGACGCAGCAACGGCAACGGCAGCGTGCGAAGCAAGCGCGTCTCAAGACCCGCGTGCTTTTCGGATTTGCAACGCCGCCAGGCACGCGCGGTATAGACGGCAAGGAGTGCCTTGTCCCCGCGCAGCAGCCGCGCCGCACGCGCGATGTTGCCCCTCGTACCCGGCATGACGCGCTCGACCGCAGCCAGCAGCGCGCGCACCGCATTGCGCCGCAGCCGTACGTCCGCGTTGGTTTCATCCTCCGACACACGCACGCCCAACGTTTCGACGAACGCCTGCAGCGCAGACCTGTCCGCCCACAAGAGCGGCCGGACGAGCATGACGGAAGCGCTCAAAGCACGCTTGGCCGGCATAGCTGCCACGCCGTCGAGACCGCTTCCCCGGATCAGCGCAAGCAGCAACGATTCCGCCACGTCATCGCTGTGCTGGCCGGCGATCACAAAATGCGCGTCCTTTTCCTGCGCGACATCGGCTAACAGCGCATAGCGAACGAGCCGCGCTTGCTCTTCCAGCGAACCGCGTCCGAGCGGTGCCGTCACGCGCCGTACGCAGACTTCGGCGTTTGCGGCGCGCGCTTGATCGCGAACCGCAGCGATATCGCGGCGAATCGCAAGCGCGGGGCGTAGCCCATGGTCGATATAGCAAGCGATCAGGCGCGACTGCGGGGCAGCCCGGCGCAGCAGTGCGAGAGCAGCGGCACTGTCAACGCCGCCGGAACAGGCCACGAGCAGCGTCGCGCCCTCCAGCGGCAGCTTCAGCCCGCGACACGCGCGCGCAAAACGCCGTTGCAATGCGACTGCGAGCGCGGCGCTAGCGCCTGCGTGCGGCGCGTTCGAGCTCGCGTTGCGCTTCGCGGGCTTTGATCGTCTCCCGTTTGTCATACAATTTCTTGCCGCGGGCCAGACCCAGCTCTACCTTCACCCGATTCCTGCGAAAATAGACTCGTAAGGGTAGAAGCGTCAACCCCTTCTCCTGCAGCTTGCCGCTAAAGCGCTGCAGCTCGCGCGCGTGCAACAGCAGCTTTCTATCACGCCGCGATTCATGCTGCGAGAAGAACGTGCCCTGTTGGTAGGGAGGCACGTGCACGTTGACAAGCCACGCTTCGCTGCCCTTGATCCGCACGAACCCATCCACCAGCGAACAGCCGTTGGCGCGCAGGCTCTTCACTTCCGTGCCGCTGAGAACGATGCCGGCTTCGATGGTGTCAAGGATTGAAAATTCGTGGAAGGCCTTTCGATTGGAGGCGATCGTTTTCGTGCCGGCGCGTCCATCAGCCGGAGCGGCCGTCATCGGCGACAAACCTCCCAACCCCCTCCGCGTACACGGTGCCGTCTTCGCCGCTCACCGTGGCCACTAGGGTCAGCAGCCGGCCGCGCCGGCCTTCCAGGCGGCCTTCGAGCAGAAGCGGTTCATCGATGGGTGCGGCCTTGCGAAAGCGCACTTCGAGCCGCGCGGTCACGGCGCGCACGCCCGCGGCGATCGCCGCGTGCGCCATGGCCTCATCCAGCAGGGTCGCCATGATGCCGCCGTGGATGATCGTGGTCCAACCGGCGAAGCGGCGTTGCGCGACAAAGCGCGAGCGCGCGATACCGTCACCGTAATCGAAGCGCAGCTGCATACCGGAAGCATTGTCCGGCCCGCACGCAAAGCAACGGCGGTCATCTTGCAGCGCCGGTTTTTCGGAAGCGTTCTCAAGCGTGCTCATCGGAAGTGAACTCTTCACCCAAACGCGCCACAAATACTCGTATCAATACCCGATGGTGAGCCGCTCCGCCAGCTGCGGCGGCAGGTTCGCGCGCTGCATCCTTTCCTGCACGCGACTCACATCGTAACTGACCCGGCGGATCTCGACAACGCGCCGGTCTTCATCGTAAATCGCAAACGAGGCCTGTGGGTTGTGGTCGCGGGGCTGCCCGACGCTGCCGGGATTGATGATGTAGCGGCACTGATCGATGATGTCGATCTTTCCGCCGTTCGCGAGCTTCAAATGATAGGCACGCCCGCCGTCATCCTGAAAAAAGACCTCCGCGATATGCGTGTGACCGATGAACGTCAAGGGCGCGGTCGCGTGGGGAAACGCGGACTGCGCGTCCACGACGTTGAGGATGTAATCGAAATGGAAGATCGGCGCGCCGTGGACGATGGAGAATCGCTCAAAGTCGATCTCGCGCGGCAGCTCCGCCAGATAGGCGCGGTTGGCAGCGCTGAGCTCGCCTTTTGTCCAGGCGATCGCCTGGCGCGCCAGCGCATTGAATGCTTCCGGTTCTTCGGCAGAAATCGCGGCTTCATCGTGGTTGCCGGCAATGGCCAGACAATCGCGCCGGCGTAACTCGTCGCAGCACTCGTTCGGGTTCGGGCCGTAACCGACGATGTCGCCCAAACACAAGAGGCGGTCGACTCCGTGTTCGTCGATCTCGGCGAGCACCGCGCTGAGCGCCTCATAATTGGAATGGAGGTCGGAGATGATGCCGTAGCGCAAAGCTTTTTCTCGTCGCCTAGCTGCGCGTGACGCTTATGCGATCGACGACCTGACGAATGCCGGAAACGCCGTGCACCGTTTCGAGGACCAGCGTGTGCACGGTCTTGCTGGGCACCGTGCCTTCCAACACGACCACGCCTTTGTGCACGTCCACTCGCACCCGGAAGGCATTCACGCCGGTCTGCTCCGTTAGAGCCGTCTTGATGCGCGCTTGCAGGGCGAGATCGGCTTCGAGCTCTTGCGCGGTGGGCGCTTTGGGATTCACCTGTACGCGGTCGTCTAGCCGGCCAACGCCGTTCACACTGCGCGCGGCTGCGACGATCCGCACGTGCTCCTGCTGCGATGGGACTTCGCCCGTTAGCGTCACGTTGTGGTTGACGACCTTGACGTGCACGTTGGACACCGTGGCCGGATCCACCGCCGACATTTTGGCGCGGACTTGCGCCGCGATGAACGCGTCGTTCATCGCATTCTGGGCTTGTTGCTGCTGCGACGGACTGCAACCGGCAGCGATCAGCGCCAGCGCGCATAACCACACCCCTGCAGGAAACCGTGTTGTGACTCGCCGTTTCACCGTTCGTCTACCTCGATGTGTTGCCAACCTAATTGCGCTTCGTTTGCGCGAAGCGATCGCAGCGCCGCCGTGATGCGCAAACGCCACGGCTCGCCACGAGCCGGGTGGGAGCGCCACAGCATAACGTACCAGATGGAGCGCGGTTCAATCAACTCAAGTCCGAAATGGCGCGCCACATAGGCACTGGCGGGCGCCGCCGCGGCCAGCCCGGCGGCGACGGACGCAGCGCCGGCCCAGGCGGTCGGCCAGGACGCGGCGAGGCTTGGAGCCGGACCGTTTGCCGACCATCGTTGCGGGCGAACCGCGAGGCCTTCGAGGCGGCTGCCCAGCAAGCGAAACTCCAGGCGCGGCCGTTCGCTGGTTGCCCGCTTGATTTGTTCGCGATCCGGCAGCGTGATGCCGGCGAGGCCGTCGCGGGCGATGGTGAGCCGATTGGTCTCCGACCAGCGGCATCGAAAACCAAGCATGGCGGAGAGTTCTTCCAGCAGCGGGTCGTACGGCCCGGCAAAAAGCGCTTCGCGAAGGTCGGACGGGTGCCGTAAGAAGTTGATGGCAAGACTCGACCCGGCCGGATGCTCCGGTTGCCCGCGTGGAACGTGTGCCAGAGCGTCGGATTGCAGCAGCGAGTAAAAGCCGCTGGTCGCGCGGTCCTGCGGAAGGATGTCGGCTACGGGGACGGACGAGATTTCGAGATTCACCTCGTGCCACTCGTCGGCGTCTCCTGCGACGGCCAGCGGTTCGGAAAGTGTCGCGTGCGCGCTGGTTCTTTCATTAGAACCCGCCAGCCGGCGCAACAATGGCGCGACGTACAACTCGAAGGCGACCAGCGATGCCACCGGATATCCCGGCAAGTTGATGACCGGTACGGCACCGACAAGAGCGAGATTGACGGGTTTCGCCGGCCGCGTCGCAACACCGCGAACGACGATCCGCCCGAGGTTCTCGAGCACCTTGGACGATTGGTCGCGGCCTCCGCGTGAAGATCCGCCAAGGAGCAACACGACGTCGCTTGTGGCCACCGCAGCGCGTAGCGCTGCCGCGATCGAGCCGGGATCGTCGCGGACGGCTGGCGTCACCGTCACCACGCTCCCCAAGAGCGAGGCTGCCGACCCTACCATGGTCGAGTTGCTTTCGAACGAACCGCCGGGGACCGCCTGACTGCCGGGCACGAGCAGTTCGTCGCCGGTCGGTATCAGGGTCACACGCGCGCGGCGCACGACCTCTACCGTCGCGTCACCGCAGGCAAGCAACGCAGCACAGTCGAGCGGTCGCAGCGCCCGCCCCGGGAATCCTACGACCACGCCGGGCGGCACGTCTTCGCCTGCCAGCCGAATGTGTTTGCCTTTGGTCACGGGACTATGAAACCGCACGCGCCCCGCGAGTCGCTCCACTCGCTCGAACGGCACGACCGCGTCGCACCCCGGCGGCAGCGCGCTGCCCGTGTCGACCGCCAGCGCTTCCGTTTCCAGCTGCAACGTCACCGGTGTCGCTACGCTCGCGCTCGCGAGTCTGGGCGACGAAACGGCGTAGCCGTCCATCGCCGCCACCGCGTGCGATGGTGCGGCCAATCTCGTACGCACGATGCACGTTGGCATGCGGCCCGCCGCATCGCGGAGCGCGATGCGTTCGCTCGGCAACCGCTGCGGTGTTCCCGCGCTGTCCAGAGCAGCCTGCCATCGTTCGAGCGCGTCGGCGTAGGTCGTGGCCGGCAGCAGCGGCGTCTTCATCGCAGCGTGCGCGTGCGTGAGAAAGGAATCACGTCGACCCAACTGCCGGCGGCGATGCGAGCCGTGCCAAGCGGCACGACCAGCATGCCGTCCGCAAATCCTAAGATGTGCATCTGTGCCGACGTGCCTAGCAGGGGTGCGGCCACGACGAGATCGCCTGCCCTGGTCAAGCGAACGGGAATGCGGTGTTCCAAATGCGCTTCGACGTCGACCGCTCGCTGGAGCTGCGCGCGAACGGGCGGCGTCTCGTCCGTCTTGTCGAACATCCGCAACAGCACCGGCTTGACCGCGGCCTCCAAGACCGTGAGCGCGGAAACGGGATTGCCCGGGAGCCCGAACACCGGTTGCTCGCCGATCATCGCCAAGAGGGCCGGCCGGCCCGGTTTGGCTTTGATGCCGTGAACGATCACGCCCGGCACGCCGGCTGCGGCGACGACCTCCGGCGTGTAGTCGCGCTCGCCCACGCTCGACCCGCCGGAGATCACGACGGCGTCGCACTCCGACAAAGCGCGGCCAAACGTCGCTGCAAGCGCGTCGCGCTCGTCTGCGACGCGGCCAAAATCCATCGGATCGAATCCCATGGCACGCAGCGCGGACGGCAAGACCACGCCGTTGATGTCGCGGATTTGTCCGGGCCGCAAAATGTGCTGGGCGGCAACGAGCTCGTCTCCCGTGACGATCACGCCAACGCGTGGCGGCACGTAAACCTGTAGCTCGCTCACGCCGGCGCCGCAGGCAAGGCCGACCGCCGCTGGCGAGAGCACGGTTCCCGCGGCGAAGAGCAGACTGTCCGCCCGCACGTCGCTTGCGATGTCGCTGACGAATTCTTCGGTATCGCTGCCGTCAAAAACAGCGATGGTTTCGCTATGGAGTTCGGTGTCTTCCACCATCACGACGCCGGTCGCGCCTGCGGGCAGCGCACCGCCGGTCGGCACCCGCGCGGCTTGGCCGGGCGAAATATCGTGCGCAGGACGTTCGCCCATCAACACCTCACCCACCACGCGCAAGCGCACCGGCCGGTCGCGTGAGGCCGCTCGCACGTCCTCCGCGATCACGGCATACCCATCAACGCGCGATCGCCGAAACGCAGGCACGTCTTCGCGAGCGACGACATCTGCCGCGAGCACGCGACCCTCCGCGTTCGCGAGCGCAATCGTCTCGACACGCGCGCGGCGCACGGGAAAACTCGCCATGGCATCGAGCGCCTGGCCGAGCGTGACCCGCCGTAACGGCAATCGCTCCAAAATTGGCATCGAAAACGCACCCGCGTCACTATGGGAGACCCGAAAAAGGCCCGATATTCTTATTATAGGGACAAGCGCGCTTGTCCGGCAACGCTCGAGGAGAATGCATGTATCCGCACAAGCTTGATGATTTGCTCATCAGCATCGTCGAAAAAGGCGCCTCTGATCTACACTTGGTCGCCGGCAGCCCGCCTGTTATGCGGCTGTACGGCGCCTTGACGCCAATGGTTGAAGAAAAGGCATCCGCCGAGGATTGCCAAGCGTTGCTCACATCCATCTTGACCCAAGATCAAATCGACTTGCTGAACAAAGACCGCGAGATGGACTTCGCCTACGCCATGGTCGGGGTCGCTCGCTTCCGGGTCAACGCCTGCTTCGAACGCGGCAGCATCAGCGCGACGTTCCGAAACATTCCGGACTCCCCGCCTTGGCTCGAAGAGATGGGATTCTCGCCGGTGCTCGCGGCGCTCACCCAGAAGTCACGCGGCTTGGTGTTGGTCACCGGTCCGACCGGGTCGGGTAAATCAACGACGCTGGCGGCGATGATCAACTACATGAACCGCACGCGCAACCTGCGCGTCGTGACGATCGAAGACCCGATCGAGTTTCTCCACTCGAACGTGCAATCGATCATCACCCAGCGCGAACTCAACCGCGACACCCACTCGTTTGCCAACGCGTTGCGCTCCGCGCTCCGCCAGGATCCCGACGTGATTCTGATCGGCGAGATGCGCGATCTCGAAACCATCGCACTGGCGCTCACCGCAGCGGAAACCGGCCACTTGGTTTTCGGCACCTTGCACGTGACCTCGGCGGCGGAGTCGATCAACCGCATCATCGACGTCTTTCCGCCCGAGCAGCAAGAACAGATTCGCCTGCAGCTGGCGGGCGTCTTGGAAGGCGTGCTCACCCAAACCCTCGTCCCCAAAGTGGACGGCAACGGGCGCGTCTGCGCGATGGAGATCCTCTTGGGCAATTCGGCGGTGCGCAACTTGATCCGCGAGAACAAACCCGCGCAGATCACGAGCGCGATGCAAACCGGCCAATCGATC
>DATGHT010000041.1:0-5199 GCA_035307865.1 Candidatus Eremiobacteraceae bacterium
TATACGTGCGTGGTACTAGGCGCCGACTACCCGCTCGTCGAGGTCGGACCGCCCGCCAATCACCAACAAGCCCCGACGTTGACCGGTGCGAACGGCACATCGTATCTGAGCGCCTCAGCATCGTTCGTCATCACGGGCTAACCCGCATACACCAAAGAAAAAGGGGAAGGGCGCGCGCCGTTCCCCTTTTCTGTTTCGTGACGTTCGATTACATCGCCGGCGCTAGCGGCAGCATCGTCGGCTGCGCACTCGACGTTCCAACATGCTCGCGATAGATGGTCGCAGCCAGGTTCACCGTCTTCGCGCGCAACGTTTCCAAACGCTCCGATGGCGTCACGACGACCCGCGCGCGAGCAAATTCGTTCAGCTTACATCCTAAGATCACATACTGTAGAAAGAGATCGCGCGGCGGTTCAACTTTGCGCTCTAGTTCGTTGACCAACGTTGCATCGTCCATGAGCAGCAACAAGCGGTTGATTTTGAGGTCACGGAGTCGATCGAGTGCCGCGATGACACCCGCGTAGGTGAACTCTCGCCCATGCTCGCTGCTTGGGTTGGACACAGCAAACGGGATGAAATATTCTCCGGCGGAAACGTGTTGGTCGTCGACCAGCCGTAGCCCGGTGAGACCCCGCTCCTCGCCGCAGCGAACCACCACGAGCAAGGCCTGAGCGTTGCGCTTTTGTGTGGTGGGGAAAGCCTTTGCAGCCTGCATGATGGCATTATTTTATCGAACATACGTTCGATTGTCAATACCACCACCCGCGCGATCGAAAGGCGCGGCCTACATCAGTGCTTTTTCCAAAAACACGTCATTGAAAACGCCTGCATCGCGACCCGTACCGTTTGCCAGGACCGCTTCGTAAATGGCTAGCACTCGGCACGCCGTCGCGCGCGCATCGAATCCCGCTGCGGCTGTCTTTGCATGCACGATTGCGGCTGCTCGCTGCTCGGGATCGGTGATGAGCTCAAAGGCAGCATTCGCCATCGATGCTGCGTCGTCGACGATCTTGCCGGCTAAATGCACGCCAAAAACGTCGCGGGTCTGCGGGTTATCCAGTGCCACCACAGGCAAGCCTGCCGCGAAGGCTTCAGCAAGCACCAAGCCTTGCGTCTCCGTGATGGAGGGGAACACGAACACGTCTGCAGCGCTATAGAATGCTGGAATCGCGCTATGCTCCACCGACCCAATAAAGTAGACCGCGGCGTCCAACCCGGCCTCGCGCACTTGCTCTTTCAGAAGCCCTGCCAACGGCCCACTGCCCACCAGCAGCAGCCGCGCGCTAGGCAGGCGCTGCCGCAGGCGTACCAGGGCCTCGAGGGCGAGCGGGACGTTCTTTTCGTTTGCCAGCCGCGACACGAGCAACAAGACAGGCGCGTCGCGCTCGATTCCGAGGCGCGATCGAACCGCCGCCCCAGCTGCCTTATCAGCCTGCCGGAACGCCTCGATGTTGACGCCAGTCGGCACGATTGAAAGGGGCGCCGTCACGCCCTGCTTGCGCAATTCCGCGGCTACCGTTTTCGTCGGGACGATCACCGCGTCCGCAGCGTTCGCATACGTGCGCGTGAGCTCGCGCGTCAGCTGCGATGTGAGGCGCTGGCCCAGCGGTGAGTAGTGCGCGTAGTTGTCGAGCATGGTGTGATACGTGTAGACGAGCGGAATGCGAAAACGTCGTCGTGCGTAGTACGACGCCATCCAGCCCGTGATGAAAAGTGAGTGGCTGTGGATGACGTCGCAAAGACTCAAGAAACGACGCTTGTTTCTGCGCGCCACCAACGGTAACGTCAATCGATATTCCGTGCGCGCCGGCAACGGCAGCGATGGCATGCGGAAAACGCGACCAGCGCTTTCCGCTCCTTTGGGAATGTGCGGTGCAAAAGTGAACACTTCATGACCGAGCGCGCGCAACTGCTCGGCGAGCGAATCAATCGACGTGACAACGCCATTGACGATCGGTCGGTAGACTTCAGTAAATATTGCGATCTTCATAACAATCGTTCAGTTTTTCGAACTACGATTCGAATAACGGTACAAAGAGTGGCTTGAGTGTGCCATTTGGCAAAGTGCTGTCCCTTTACTGCTCCACAATTTGACGTTCTTCAAGTGCGCGTGATATAATCGCGCAAGTTTCTTTCTATTCATTTCTTCTTCTCTTTATTTATAAGACGCGCAGCTAATAGCGCGATCACCGAAGCAAAAGATCGTCACCCTCGAGACACCGCCATCACGGACGCTTTTTTGCGCATGCGAGGATACTAGTTGACGCTCATCTCTCAGATACGTGACCTGTTCGCAACCTGGAACAAGCAGCCGCACGCACGCCGCGCGGCGTACCGAATCAGCATCCTCATCGTCACCGCTCTACTCGCCGTCGCTACCAAGAGTCCGCAAGCTTTCGCCCAACCCGCATCGGCCCTTGCCGAACGCGCTTCAGCGGCTATGTCCTCCGCCGGCTCTATGGTTATCGGCGCCGCCGACAAGCGCACGCAGCCAAACTCGGTAACAGGTGTCAGCGACGCACAATCGTTCCGCAATCAAGTCGCAAGCGATGGTTTCTCGGTAAGTACTACCATTGCGCCTATGCAAATCAGCACCGAATATCAGACGCACCGCGTCTTTACGAAGGTCCGCCCCATTATCCGGGTCGTGGCCGACTTGGCACCCGGGGCCCGCAAAATCGTGCGTCACGGCGCACCCGCCGTCACACTCGTGACGGAACGAGTCACCAAATGGGATGGCATCGTCGTTGATGGACAAGTTGTCGGCAAGCGTCTCGTGCAGCACGCGCGGCCGGCAGAGATCGTCGTGGGACCACCTCGTAACATCACGGAAGCTCTGGCGCTGACGAAGTTTCGAAAACTGGTCGGCGTTTTCGCAATGGTCGCGACCGCCTATACCGCTGGATCAGCGCAGGGTTGGCCGACTGGGCGCACTGCCACCGGCGCGGTTGCGCGCTATGGCGTTGTCGCTGTCGACCCGCGCGTTATCCCGTTGGGTGCGCATCTGTTCATTCCCGGCTATGGCACTGCGATCGCAGCCGACACGGGCGGGGCCATCGTTGGCAACCGTGTTGACTTATGCATGGATTCGCTGCAGGCTGCTTTGAACTTCGGACGCCAAGCCGTCAAAGTGTACGTCATCAGTCAATAACTAGTTCTCGGGATTCACGATAAAGCTCGTCGAAGGGCGAGCCATGCCAGACGACGATCCGTGGCGTGCATCGCCGAAGCAGCTGCTCGCTGCGCGAAACCTACGGGCCCGCAAGCGCTTCGGTCAAAACTTCCTCACCGATCCAAAACTTGCAGCACGCATTGCGGGCGCCTTGCCGGCAGGCGCTCATGTCATTGAAATCGGAGGCGGTACAGGAGCGCTCACCGTGGCCCTGCTGGAAACTGCGGCGCGCGTTATCGTCCTCGAGATCGACCGCGATTTGACAGCATTATTACGCGAGCGTTTCGCCGCGCGCACCGATCGGGTCGAGATCGTCAGCGGCGATGCGCTGCAGTTCGGTTTCGCGCGCGCATTGCAAGCGATGCCCAGGCCGCGCGCTATCGTCGGAAATCTCCCCTACAACGTCACGACGCCGCTGCTGGAACGGATCTTGGAAAGCGCACCCCTCTGGGATAGTGCGCTGCTCATGGTGCAACGCGAATACGCCCGACGGCTGAGCGCGTCGCCGGCAACGCCGGACTACGGCAGCCTGACGCTTTTCGCTGCTCACTACTGCGATGTCCGGAGGCTTTTCGATGTGGGAGCGTCTGGATTTTACCCCGCCCCGAACGTCGCATCGACCGTTGTGCGCCTCGCCCCCCGCGCGCGGACGCCTGGCGCACGACCGGTCGACGAGCAACTGCTCTTGCGTCTCATTCGCGCCGCCTTCGCGCATCGCCGCAAGACCCTCGTGAATAGTTTGCTGGATGAAATCCCAGGGGAAAGCGCCGGCACGCGGAAAACGGTGGAGGCTGCTCTGGCGCAGGCGCACCTCGATCCCATGATCCGCGCCGAACGGCTTGCGTTACCGGAGTTCACGCGCCTCTCAGAGGCGCTCGCTGCGGGCGGTTTTAGCAGCAGCGTCTTTCGTCGCGGCGCGACCGCGTAGGAGAACGGCCCGTGCAGTTTGCCTCGCCCAGCACCGCTCCCGCGCTGGCCAAGAACGATAATCCGTTCGCCGGCGTGCGCTGGAACGGCTGGCTCATCTTTATCATTGCCGTGGTCTGCATTTTGGCTTTTGTCTGCGTGCAGCTCATTCTCACCGTGTTCATCATCCTGCGCGACAACCCCGAGATCTTGCAGCGCGGCTTCCTCGACCCTGAGATGCAACGCAAGGTCACCAACCCGAGCTATTTCATCGCCCTCCTCAACGCAAAGAACTTGTGGCTGCTGTCCGTCTTTTCCGAAGGCGTGCTGGCTCTGGGCACCCTCCTGCTCGCGCGGTTGCTGCTCGATGCGAGCGCGCGATCGCTGGGCTTTCGAGGGCGTCCGAGTTCAGAGAAGCTCGCCATCGGTCTGAGCGTGGGGATCGGGCTCTTTATCGCAAGCTCCCTCGTTGGTGCGCTGCTGACGAAGATCTTCGGGCCGCATCCCCAACCACAGGCCCTCGCCCTGCTCAAGCACCACGGGGCGTTTGACTTTCTCTTGGATTTCATGGCGGTCGGCATGATCGCGCCGATCGCCGAGGAGATTTTTTTCCGCGGCTTCATCTTCGCGGGCCTCGCGCAACGCATGGATCCACGCTTCGCGATGGTATCGAGCGCGCTGCTCTTCGGGCTCGCGCATCTGGAGAAGTGGAGCTTTCTTTCGATCTTCGTCATCGGCGTCGGCTTGGCGTGGCTTTACTATCGCACGCAAAACTTATGGGTGAACATCGTGGCACACGGCACGGTGAATACGATTTCGCTCATCCTCGCGTTCACCGTACCGCAGCTCGTCAAATCGTAGCGGCTACTTCCCCACCACCGCGTACACGAGGTAGCCGACATAGAGCGCGCCGCCGGCGAGCAGGATGAGCGGCTCTACACGGCGGCGTACGAGCGTGACGGCAACGAGCAGCAGCACTGACAACAGCGCGATGGCGCTTGGGACGTAGGCCGTCCTATCCAGGGCCCAGGGTGTGGCAACCATCGCGATGGCGCTCGCGACGGACGTCTGAAACATCATCGCGCCGATGACGGTGCCCATGGCCAGATCGTCCTTGCGGC
>DATGHT010000042.1:0-3774 GCA_035307865.1 Candidatus Eremiobacteraceae bacterium
CAAGAAATCAGCGACGTGGTGCGTTTGGACGAAGGGCAAATCCTATGCGCTCAAGAGCGCGCGCTCGCTGCGAACCTGGGCCAAGCCGCTCAACGCGTTCTCCTCTCCGCTGGAACGCTCGTCAACCCACGCGTCGGCGAATTGAGCAGCATGTGCTCGCAAGGACGCAGGGCCGACGACGATGATGCGCCCGATTGCGTCCGCTGCGCGCAAGGCACCCAAGATGGCGCGCAACGGGGTCGTGTCGCCAAACGGCAGGAGCGCTTTGATGTCCGAGGGATAACTCGCCGCTTCTGCTGCCGCGAGGCGGCCCGCCGCCATGACCACCGCATCGATCTTGGCACCGCTGTTTAGAGACGTGTCAAACCCCTTGCGCCGGCGCTTTCAAGGATCTCTTGCACGGCATCGCCGCGCTCGCGCGGCGCAGCCACGATCAGCACGACGCCGCCGTCCTGCATGCCGTCGATGAGCCGGAAGCCCGCGTGGCTCGATGATTGCGGCGCGAAAGCTGCTCCCAGCACCGAGCCGGCAATCGTTCCCACCAGAAAGCAAAACGCCGCCAGCGCGAGCATGCGTGCCGAGGGCTGCACCGGCATCAAGGCTGCAACCGGTGTGAAGCTCAACGCGAATCCAGCAAGGGCGCCTAGCGCGGCACCGATCAAGCCGCCGCGGTCCACCGCGTTGCGCGTTGCGCTGTCCGTACTGAGTCCGGGCAGGCCGCCTAAGGGATCGGCAGCGTCGATATCGCTGCGAATTCCGAGCTGCGCACCGAGCGCCTGAGCGCGCGTACGATCGACCGCTCCGATCCCCATATCACCGGCGCTGGCGAACTCGGGCTGCAGCCGCGCAACGGTTGCCGCCAAAGGTTCCTCGCTGGGGAAAACGCAGGCGAGAATCGCGCGCGATCCGTCTGCCCAGGTAGGGCGCAGCCCAAGCGGTGAATCAGCAGCCATGGGTCCCGGCAAAAGTCCTCGCTTAAAACTGGTGGGTGCGACCGTCACGGTCACGCCGCACGAGCAAACGCCCGCGTATTTCACGCCGCTCCATAAAGAATGGATCGGCAAGGATGGCCGCGTGCACGCGGTGCTCGCGGGCGAACGGCGTGACGATCCGCTGGTCAAAGTGGGCTTCGCTGACGGAACGCGAATCGTCTTTTTTCGATTGGCGGATCTCACCGTTCATGCCGACGAGCCGCTTGCAAATCCGCCGCGGCACGGCAAGCGCGGCAGTCACTTGCCGTGAATCGCCGCCATCAACCACGCCAAGCCTTCGACGATGCGCGGTCCATTGCGCTGCAGCAAGTCGTCACTGCGCGGTGTGTAGACGCGACCGTGCTGCACGGCGCGTAGGCTGCGCCACGGTTCCGTGGCCTTCACGGCGGCCCCAAAGGGCGTCGCACGCGACACGATGATCACGTCCGGCTGCATGCGCAGCAGCCACTCGCTGCTCACGTTCGGATACGGCTGATCGATCGCCGCCGCCACATTCGTACCGCCGGCGAGGCGGATCAGGTCGTCGAGAAAACTGTTTTTGCCCACCGTGAAACCGGGCAGGTCCAGCAAGAACAGCACTTTGGGATGCGTGGTAAAGTGTTGCGCGCGGCTGTGCAGCGCGGCTAGCCGTCGGCGCAACGAAACTTGTAACGCGGCCGCGGCGCGGTCTTCGTGACACGCTGCTCCGACGGCGCCGATGTCCACGAATAAATCGTCCAGCGAGCGGTTGGGCAAGTACCGCACGGGCAGCGAGAGCCTGGATTCCAGGGGCGCGCCTTCGCGCTCCTGATCGTGCAGCGCAAGCACAAGCGTTGGGCGCAACACCGCCAAGCGCTCCAGGTCGACTGCGATGAGGTCCGCGACGTGCGGCAGGTTGCGCGCCGCGGCAGGATAGTCGTCGTAGCTCGTGTCCGCGATCAGCTGCGGTCCGCAGCCGACAGCGTACGCGATTTCGGTCAGCGACGGAGCGAGCGAGACTATGCGTTCGCCCGCGACGGGTTGCGGTGCAGCCGCTGTCGCAAGTGCAGCAGCCAGGGAGAGTGCGGTTCTGCGAACCACCCTGCTCATCATCAATAGTGCGCCGCCAAACGAACCCACAGCGCTCTGCCGGGAATGGGATAGCCGAGCTCGTCTTCTGCCAGGCGGTTATCGCTGAGATTCGTGACGCGCAACCCGAGCGACGTGTTCTCACTCAGCGCGCGCTCGACGTAGGCGCTCGTGAGGAAGTAGGCGGGCATGAGCTTTGCGTTCGCTTCATCCGCAAAGCGCCTGCCGACGAACGCTCCTTGCACGCCGAAATTCCAACGCCGGGCTTGGCGCCAGACCACCACCCCGCCGCTGGCAGTCGGACGGTATTGCAACCGGGTCGCGGGCCGGCCCGGCGTCAGGTCTTGCGCGACGATGAAATCGGTGTAGGCAATGGTGAGATGCGTGCGGCTATCCAGCGACGTCGCCAGATTGGCTGCGAGACCCCGCACGCGCGCACGATTGACGTTGAACGGTGCGACGTCCCCGAACGTGTCGATCGGCACATTCACGATCAAGTTGTTGGTGTCGGCACCGAACCACGTGACTGCGCCGCTGGCGGAACCGCTGTCGCCACGCAAACCGGCGTCGAAGGTGGCGCCGTATTCAGGCTGCACGGATGGATTGCCATAGAATGGATAGTAGCGCTCGTCGAGCGACGGTGCGCGAAAGGCACGCGCATAGTTGGCGCTGGCGTCGACATGCGAACCCAGATGTTCGAGCACTCCGAGCGAAGGCGTCGTCGTTGATTTCGTTCCTTGAATGCGTTCGGTGCGCAATCCCAGCGTGATGCCCAGCGGCGCGTTGGGGCGGTGCAGCTCGTCTTGCACGTACCACGCCGCGGTCGCATCGCGCACGACGCTAGGCGCCTTGCCGGGAATGCTCGCATCGAAGAGCGCGACGTCGCCTTTGCTTTCCCAGCCCGCGGTCACGAGGTGTGTCGTTCCCAACGCTTGCGTGATGCGCAACGAGGCGCCGCGAAACACACCGTTCGCATGCGTATCGAACTGGAACGAGGGATCGAAGAAACGCAGCCGCCGGCTGTCGGCGTACGCTTGCAGGCTGACCTCACCGGCGGTCAAGGCCGCGTTGAGATCCAGCGCAGCCCGCTGGTACACGCGTTCTTGGCGCGCGAACGCGCTCGCGAAGTCCACGCTGCCGGGCGCGCCGACCGCCGCCGCATCGTCTTCCCAAGTCAACGCCCCGCGCACCGTGCCGAACACATGGGCAAGCGAAAGGGCGGTGTGCTTGAGCGTCGCGTCCTCGTTGCTGCGCACGCCGCCGGCTTCAAGTTTCGTGAAGGCGGGATAGCTGAAGACGTTCTTCGCTGCGCTGGATTCCGCATCCACGCGCAGCGCCAGCCGGCGCTCGTCTCCGAAAGACGCGCCGAATCCGCGGTCGAGCGCGCCCTCGTAGCCGCTTGCAAGATAGGCTTCGATCGAATGCTGCGCCGCGCTGCCCGGCTGCTTGGTGATAATGTTGATCACGCCGCCGAGGGCCGCGCTGCCGTAGAGCGTGGACGACCCCCCCTCCACCACCTCGACCCGCTCCACGGCGCTCGCGGGCAGCGATGAGAAATCGAACAGGCCCGTGTCGGCTTCGTTGACCGGACGGCCGTTGATGAGCACGAGCGTCTCCGACGTCGATGCGCCGCGCAGCGCAACCGTCGCAAGCGATCCGAGCGGGCCGTATTGCTGCACCACGCTGCCGGGCGCGCCGACCGCCGCCGCATCGTCTTCCCAAGTCAACGCCCCGC
>DATGHT010000043.1:0-9339 GCA_035307865.1 Candidatus Eremiobacteraceae bacterium
CGAGCAAGTGAGTCTCGGTCTCGTCCAGCGCGTGCTCCAACACCTCGTGCGCGAAAGAGTCTCCATTCGCGACATCGCTTCGATCGTCGAGACGATCGCGGAAGAATCGGAAAACGGTCGAGATCCCGCTACCATCGGTGAAGCAGCCCGCCGCCGGCTGGCTCCCAGCATTTGCTCTTCGTTAGCAGACAGCGGGAACGTCATACGAGCGGCTGCGCTGTCCATGGCCTTGGAATCACGTCTCGCGGCCGCTATCGTAATGGTCGAGCGCGGGCCGATATTAGGTATGGAGCCTGGGCTTGCCGCTGACCTTGCGGTCAAGCTGCAGACGTTCCGGCGCGCCGCCAGCCGCCGTACCGCAATCGTGTGCTCACAGTCACTGCGGTTGCCGCTCGCGCGCTTTGTTGAAGCCCTAGGCGCCGATATAGCAGTTTTAGGCCTGGCCGAAGTCGTCCCGGGGTATACTGTGAACGTTCTTGAAACGATTGGAGCGAACGAGACGTTCTCATAAACCTGACCCCGTTGAACAGACGCGTCCAACCCCAAGATATAGAGATGAAAGACCAGTAACATGCAATCCAACGTCACCTCCCTACGGAGTTCGCTTTTCAAGCAGCTCCAACACGATCCCGAAATTATTGCCCTTATCGACAAAGCCGACGAAGTCGTCGCAGCCATGGGATATACGGACCACGGCCGCCGTCACGTGACGATGGTAGGCGTGAACGCCTCGCGCGTCCTCGCTCGTTTGGGCTACGACGCGCAGGTGTGCGATCTCGCAGCAGTCGCAGGGCTATTGCACGATCTAGGAAATTGCGCCGGCCGCCACGGTCATGCATCAGCGGGAGCGGTGTTCGTGTATCAGCTCCTCACGGCTCGCGGCGTGCCGTCGAGTGCGGCGGCTACCGTCATGACAGCGATCGCGAATCATGACGAGCTCGAGCAAGGCACGCCGGTCGATGCGCCGAGTGCCGCGCTGATCATCGCGGACAAGGCCGAAATCCACCGCTCGCGCGTGCGCACGCCTCGGAGCGAAGATTTCGACATCCACGATCGCGTGAACTACGCCGTTGTCAAAGCCGAACTCGACGTGCAAGCCGCCGAGAAGAGCATTAGCTTGCGGTTGACCGCCGATCAGGAATACGCCGTGCCTGCCGATATCTTGGACTTGTTCAGCTCGCGCTTTGCGATGAGCCGCAGCGCCGCGGAGTTTCTGGGCTGCTCCTACAGCGTGCTGGTGAACGGCGAAACGATTTTCTAGAGCGGGCAGCAGGGCGCTCCTCCTAAAGCGGCGCTACGGCTTAGCTCGACGGATTGATCGGGGAACGGTAAGGGTTCCGCACCCGCAACGCGAACCTGAACCCTCCGCATACGTCTTGGAGGCAATCGAGCGCTCCCATGTTTTGGTTCCGCTGGAAGCACGTCGTTAAGCTCGGCATCATCGTTGTCTTGTGCGTGCTGTGCGGCTTCGGCGCGACGCCGCTCAAGCAGAAGATCCACCTCGGCCTCGACCTGCAGGGCGGTTTGCGCGCGTTAGTCGAGCTCGAACCCACCCCCGAGGTTCCGAAGATCACGAGCGACCTGCTGGACGAAGAGCTGCAGGTGCTGCAGACACGCTTGAACGGCCTGGGCGTGAATGAACTGACCTTCGAGAAGGTCGGCAACGACCGCATCAACATTGAAATGCCGGGTCTGAAAGATCCCGAGCAGGCCATCGCGCTCATTCGCGAAGCCGCCGTGCTCGAGATGCGGCCGCTCACCAAGGAGCAAGCGCAGCGCGCGCAGAGCGATCCGAAATTCGATTCTTACAAGGTTTCGCAGCCGCCGGTGATCACCGGCGCCGACATGTCGAGTGCGACTGCAGGCACCGATTCAGCAGGACAGCCCGCCGTCCACTTCACGCTCAACAGCGCGGGTTCGAAGAAGTTCTACGATTGGACGAGCAAGCACATCGGTGACCCGCTCCCAATCTACCTCGATCGCCGGCTGGTCGAGGCACCCGTCATCGAAGGCGCGATCAGCAACCAGGGCGAGATCCACGGTGGCTTCACCACCGACAGCGCGGTCAGGTTAGCCAACGAACTCAGCGCCGGCTCGCTGAAAGTGCCCACCAAGATCCTTGAAACGGAAACCGTGGGCCCGACGCTGGGGCAGATCGATCTCAAGAAATCGCTGATCGCCTCGCTCGTCGGACTCGCGATCGTACTTTTGTTCATGCTTGTGGTGTATCGGGTTCCGGGCTTTCTGGCCGACGTCGCACTCGTCGTCTACTGTTTCCTGATGCTCGCGTATGTGGCGGTCTTCCACGTGACTCTGACGCTGCCCGGCATCGCAGGCTTCGTGCTCTCCATCGGCATGGCGGTCGATGCCAACGTGCTGATCTTCGAGCGCTTGAAAGAAGAGCTCTGGGCCGGCCGGACGACGCGGGCGGCGGTGGGCGTTGGATTCAAGCGGGCTTTTTGGACGGTTTTCGACTCGCACGTCACGACTATCGTGGGCGCCCTCGTGCTGTACTGGTTGGGGACGGGCACCGTCAAGGGTTTTGCGCTGACGCTGCTCGTGGGAACGGTGTTTTCGCTCTTGACCGCGGTGAACATCACGCGCGCGTTCGTCGACGTGGTCGTGGATAAAGACGTCGTCACCGCGCCGGCGCTGTACGGAGCATAGGGAAAGATGTTCTTCCGGCGGCTTGCCTGGAACATTATCGCGCAGCGCAACTACTGGTTTGCGCTGTCGGCTGCGGTCATCATCGCCGGTGCAGTAGCGCTTTTCATCCACCACGGCTTGCCGCTCGGTCTTTCGTTCACAGGCGGCTCAAGCATTGACGTCAAGTTCAGCCAAAGCGTCACCGAATCGGCAGCGCGCGACGCCCTGCGCAGTCTCAACACGTCGCGTCTCACTGCGGCCGATCAAGCGCAGTACGTGCCGATTCGCAACGGCGAAGAGACCGTACAGCTGGCGCAAAAGCCTGGTGACAGCGCGCCCAACGATCGCGCGCTCATCTCGACCCAAAGCGCCATCAGCGACCCCGGGCCGATTTTTGACGCGCTCGATCGCGCCGGCCTGAAAGTCGACCGCGGGCAAAGCCAGATCACGTCGGTGGGGCCAAGCCTCAGCAAGGAATATCTGAGCAAGTCGCTGTGGGCCCTCGTCATCGCGCTGCTGCTGCAGCTGATCTACATCGCATTCCGCTTCGGCAACCAGTTGCGCTACGGCATCGTCGCCGACATCGCGCTCATCCATGACGTGCTCGTCATGGTCGGCATCTATGCGATCGCCAATCGCAAGGCCGACGATGCGTTCTTAGCCGCATTGCTGACCGTCATCGGCTATTCGGTGATGGACTCGATCGTGATCTTCGACCGGATCCGCGAGAATGGCCGGATCATGCCCAACGTGCCCTACGATCAAATGGTCAACACCTCGCTCTTGCAGACGATGACGCGCTCGGTCAATACGTTGGCGACGGTCTTGATAACTCTCTTAGCTTTGTACTTCTTTGGCGGCGATACGCTCAAGAACTTTGCGTTTGCGTTGCTGGTCGGGGTGACCAGCGGAGCGTACTCATCGATCTTCATCGCCAGCCCGTTGCTCGTGCTGTGGAAGGATTACGATAATCGCAAGCGGAGCGCGATCCGGGCGGCGGCGACGTCACGAGAACGTTCGCCGGCTAGCGCCGGCGGAAGCATTGCGAAGGCGCAGGCTCCAGCCCAACAGGCGGCGCCTGCGAAACGGGTTCCGCCTAAACGGAAGCAGCCCAGCACCCCGCCCCCGCGCTATAGGAGAAAACGGCCCTCGACCGATGAGGCGCCGCCGTCGGCAGACGGCAGCGTCGGCATTCTGACCGAGGAGCCGTCCGAAGATGGCGGCGATAGCTCCGAAGAGCGATTCCCCGGGAACCCGTAACTACAACGAGGCGTTGCGCCGCACGGGCGACGCCCGCGTGCGCGCGCTGCGCATGCCGCTGCTGTCGAACGCGCTGTTGGTCGTGCTCAAGCTCGCGGTGTGGCTCGTATCGGGTTCGGTCAGCGTGCTTTCCGAAGCGCTGCACTCGGCGGTGGACCTGATCGTCACGACCTTCCAACTCGTGGGTGTCAGGATGGCGAGCCGGCCCGCGGATGCGGACCACGCGTACGGGCACGGAAAATTCGAGATCATCGGAGCAGTCCTCGAAGCGCTTTTCATTTTGGCGACCGCAGCCTTTGTGGTGGTCCAAGCTATTGACCGCCTGCACTTCCCGCTCGTGCCCGCACATCTCGATTTGGGCCTAAGCGCCATGCTCTTGTCTGCGCTTGTCAACCTCTTCGTTTCGCGCCGGCTGGAACGCATCTCAAAAGACGAGCAATCACCCGCGTTGCATGCGGAAGCCTCACAACTGCGGGCAGACGTCTGGACCGCGGTGGGCGTCGCCGCATCGCTGCTGTTGATCAAACTGACCCATGTGACGCTCGTCGATCCGATCGTATCGTTGATGATCGCCGGTCTGATCGTAAAATCGGCCTACGACGTCAGTGCGCGTGCTTTGATCGATCTCACCGACGGCCGCTTGCCGCCCGAGCAGGAGGCGATCATCCGCGAGATCATCGAGCGACATCGCGACATCTACGTCGGCTACCACAAACTCCGAACCCGTCGCTCAGGCGGCGGCGAGTTCATCGACTTTCACCTGCAGATGATGGGCGGTATGCCGCTTCGGCAAGCACACGACGCGTCGGACGTCATCGTGGTAGACATCAAGAAAGCGTTGCCGCGGGCGCACGTGCTCATTCATTTAGAGCCCGAAGCATAGCCCGGCGGACAGGTTAGGCGGCCGCACCGGCAGCGTCGGCTGCTGCGTTGTAGGAGCCGATGGCACGCGCGAAGTCCCGGCCGTGAACGGCGTCGTAGAAACCGTTATGCGTTTCAACGACGCCGCGGTCCGCCCACTGGTCGTAGGTTTTGCTGCTGACCGGAAGATGAATCGTCGGTCCGACGGCATCGGCGTACGACGCGTGAAAGGGCAGGAAGCCGGGCGACTCTTTGTGAGCCAAGATCAGTTTGTCGACCGCGTCGGCGGCGGCTTGCGCCGCGCTGCGGATGGGATCGGGCAATCGCTCATCTTGCGCCACCGCAGAGAACGCGGCAATGGCCGGCCGGTCGGCGTGCCACGGCAAATCGCCGGAATGGTCGAAGCGCACCATGCCCCGTACCGAGCGCAGATCGGAGCGAATGTCGCCCGCAAGCTCGCGTCCTTGCGCCGAGTGGGGCAAACGTGCCGCGGCTGCGTTGAAATCCCCGACTGCGCTACGCACACCGGCCATTTTTTTCGCGTCTAAATCGAGCACGTCGAATGCAGCAGCGGGGTGCCAAGACTCGGAGCGATCGGCGTAGCGCGCATGCATCGTGATATCCACGGCGTCCTGCGCCCAACCGGCTCCGCCTTTCGTCAACACGTCTGCGAATTGCGCAGAGGGCACGCCTGGCGCGATCATCGTTTCTGGTGATGCGGCGAGATAGCGCACTCCGCTGTGCGAGAGCGCGTCTGCGAAGCCCAGCGTCGCCATAAGACACTGGTTCGCGAGCACGCCTGTTACCGAATCGTCGGCGGTGGGGTGTTTTGTGTGGAATTGCGTGCGCCCGTCTTGAATCGCGCCGGCGATGTCTTCCAGCGACATGAATCCGCCGCTGCGGTCGGCTTGCAAGCCACCGCCATCGCCCCCGCCGTGGTCGACGAGGTCGATCCAGACGTCGGCATGTTGAAAGCGCGCATCGTTCACACGCCCCTCCAACGTCTGCTCGACGAACGCCGCCAGGGAACGGCGGTCCGCCATATCGGCAGGCGCGGTCACCCGCGTGATGTGCTGACTGCCATTGGCGATGACCGACCACTCGCTCCGTAACTCGCCTTGGACGAAGGGCGGCTTGCGCACCCGCGTGGTGTCCTCAGCGATGACCTTCAGCGCCGGATTGTTCGCTGTCGATTTGATGAAGTCGGTGACGTTGCGTTCCTGTACCTGATCGAGATTGTTGTCGCCATCCCGATACACTCCAAAGACCACCTTGTGGGAGCTGCTGCTGCCGATAGCGATAGAATCCACAAGAACCTCCCGGCGAGTGCTGTTGCGCCGCTATCACGCGCAGGTCGCGATAGTCAAGGTGAGCCGGACTTTCCACCCGGTCTTCAGAACCTAGCCGCGGGGCGCCTGAGTCGACGCTCCATGCCGTGTGGCAACTGGTCACCGAAAGGAGACTCCGTGGACCTCGCGCAGATGCAAGCGCTGATAAGATCCATCCCGGATTTCCCGAAACAAGGCATCCTTTTTCGCGATATCACGCCCTTGCTCAAAGACAAGGATGGTTTCCAGGCTGCGATCGATCTGATGGCGAGCCCATACCTCTCCGAACGAATCGATTATGTCGTGGCGGTCGAAGCGCGCGGCTACATGTTCGGCGCGCCGCTCGCGTATAAGCTGCACGCCGGCTTCATCCCGGTGCGCAAGCCTGGCAAACTGCCGTACGGTATTATAAAGAAAGACTACGCTCTCGAGTACGGCACGAACTCACTCGAGATCCACAACGATGCGGTTGCAAAGGGCCAACGGGTGTTGATCGTCGATGATCTGCTTGCAACCGGCGGCACGGCGGCGGCGACCAAAGAACTGCTGGAACAGCTAGGCGCGGTGATCGTCGGGTGCGTCTTTCTCGTCGAGCTGAAGGTCCTCGAGGGACGGAAAAGGCTGGAAGGCACCCCCGTGACGGCCTTCATACAATATTAGTCCGGTCGCGAATTCAGCGAAAACGTTGGCGGGAACGCTTGTCCCGCCGGTCGTAAAAGCCTTACAATCAATGTAATGGCTACGAACTTCAGCGAGCTCATCGAAAAAGTCAAGCGCTATCAGCCGGCGGTCGACCCCGCCTGGCTCGAGAGCGTCTATACGTTCGCGGAGCACGCCCACGACGGCCAGACGCGCGCGAGCGGGGACAGCTTCATTTCGCACCCGCTGGCGGTTGCGACCATTCTCACCGATTTGGAGATGGACACTGCCAGCATCGCGGCCAGTCTGCTGCACGACGTGGTCGAGGACACCACCGTCCCCATCGAGGAGATCGAACGCCGTTTTGGCTCGGAGATCGCGTCCTTGGTCGATGCGCTCACCAAACTGACAAAGATCCCCTATCAAAGCAAAGAAGACGTCCAGGTCGAGAACCTGCGCAAGATGTTCTTGGCGATGGCCAAAGACATCCGAGTCATCGTCATCAAGCTGGCCGATCGCCTGCACAACATGCGCACCTTGCACAGCCTGCCGTCGACGAAGCAGAAGACGATAGCGCAAGAGACGCTTGAAATCTACGCCCCCCTCGCTCACCGGCTCGGCATCTACCGCATGAAATGGGACCTTGAAGATCTCAGCCTGCGCTATCTCGAGCCACAATCCTATCGCGACATCGCCGACAAAGTAGCCAAGCGGCGCGCCGACCGCGAGCAAACGGTCAACGTGATCATCAGCGAAGTGCAATCACGTTTCGCGGCAGCGGGCATCCGCGCCGATGTCTCCGGCCGGCCCAAGCATTTTTACTCTATCTATCAGAAGCTCCAGCATGGCAAGGAGTTCTCGGAGATCTACGATTTGAGCGCGATCCGTGTCATCGTGGATTCCGTCAAGGACTGCTACGGTGCCGTCGGCATCATTCACAGTCTGTGGACGCCGCTGCCCGGACGTTTCAAAGATTACATCGCGATGCCGAAGACCAACGGCTACCAGTCGCTGCACACGACCGTCATCGGCCCCGGCGGCGATCCTACCGAAATTCAGATCCGGACGCTCGACATGCACCGCACGAGCGAGTATGGCATCGCCGCGCACTGGCGCTACAAAGAAGGCGGCGCTAGCGACGACTTCGACCAAAAGCTTGCCTGGCTGCGTTCCCTGCTCGAGTGGCAGGAAGACATGCGCGACAGCCGCGAGTTCATGGAAAACCTGAAGCTCGACCTGTTCAACAATCAAGTCTTCGTGTTCACGCCCAAGGGCGACGTCATGGGCTTCCCGGCAGGGTCGACCCCGATCGATTTCGCCTACCACGTCCATACCTCGATCGGGCACCACTGCATCGGTGCGAAGATCAACGGCAAGATCGTGCCGCTCGACTACCCGCTGAAAAACGGCGACATCTGCGAAGCGCTCGTCAACAAGAGCAGCCCCGGTCCTTCCTTGGACTGGTTGACGATCTGCAAGACGTCCAGCGCGAAGCACAAGATCAAACAGTGGTTCCGGAAGAACCGCCGCGAGGAGAATGTCGCATCCGGGCGCGAGGCCTTGGAACGAGAGATCGCCCGCAACCAGCTGACGCAAATCGCAACGCCGGCATTTTTGGCGAAGTTGGCGGCACGCGCGAACTGCGCGACGCTCGACGACTTGTATGCGGGCATCGGCTTCGGGGACGTCTCGGTGACGTCGCTCGTCGGCCGTCTGCGCGAAGAAGCAAAACGCCAGAACGTGGTGCCGCTGCCGCTCGATCGTCAGACGTCGGGAGTTCGCAAGATTCCGCAGCGTGCCGCCTCCGGCGTCAAAGTACGCGGCGCAGATAACATGCCGGCGCGTTTTGCCAAATGCTGCACGCCGGTACCGGGCGACGCCATCGTGGGATTCATCTCGCAAGGCAAAGGCATCTCGGTGCACCGGGTCAACTGCCCGAACATCGCCGCCATGAGCGCGCAACCGGAACGGCTGATCGACGTGAGTTGGGATACGACGCCCACCGACTCGCATTCGGTCGACGTGGAGATCGAGGCGCTCGATCGGCCGGGCTTGCTGCAAGACATCATGAGCGTGCTGTCGGAGCAGAAGACCAACGCGACGTCGGTGACCGCACGGGTCAAGCGCGACCGCACCGCAACCATCGCCTGCAGCTTGCAGATACGCGATCTCAATCACTTGAGCGCGATTCTTGCGAAGATCAACCGCGTGCGAGACGTTCGTACCGCCTACCGCGTCACCAAACGCGAAGCGCGCGCGAGCAGCTAGCCGCACGCATTGCGAGCCGTCGTCCAGCGGGTTAGCAGCGCTTCGGTTGTGGTTGAAGGCGCGACCACCGGCGCGATCGAGCAAGGCTTGGTCGCGTTGATCGGCGTCGCGCGTGACGATGCGGAAGACGACGCGCGCCTCATCGCCGCGAAAATCGCAGCCTTGCGGATTTTCTCCGATCCTAGCGGGAACATGAACCTGAGCTTGACCGATGTCGGGGGGAAAGTGCTCGCCGTCTCTCAGTTCACGCTGTATGGCGATGCTCGCCATGGTCGCCGGCCTTCTTTCATCGAAGCGGCCGCCGGGCCGGAAGCGCAACCGCTCTTCGATCGCACCG
>DATGHT010000044.1:0-3809 GCA_035307865.1 Candidatus Eremiobacteraceae bacterium
GCGGACATGCTCTACCACACGGCCGCCGTCGTTCGCGGGGCGCGCAAGGCGTTCGTCATCGCCGACATGCCGTTCATGTCTTTCCAAGGCAGCCACGACGAGGCCGTCCATAATGCCGGCCGCTTCTTGAAAGAAGCACACGCCCAAGCGGTCAAACTGGAAGGCTGCGACCCCGAGCTGGTCGCGAGGCTGGTCGGGATCGGCATTCCGGTCATGGGACATATCGGGCTGACGCCTCAGTCCGTGAACGCGTTGGGAGGCTTTCGTGCGCAGGGGAAAACCGCCGGCTCCGCAGCCCGCATCGAAGAGCAGGCCAGGCTCTTGGATGAAGCCGGCTGTTTTGCGATCGTCTTGGAGTGCGTGCCGGCTTCGCTGGCGGCGCGCGTGACGAAAAAAGTTCGGGCCGCAACGATCGGGATCGGGGCGGGAATCCAATGCGACGGACAGGTGAGCGTCGTCAACGATCTGCTCGGGTTGTCGACCGGCTATCTCCCGCGACACGCCAAGCGGTATGCCAATTTTTATGCCGAGGGACTCAACGCTGTGCGCAGCTACGTCGAAGAAGTGCGTTGCGGCGCGTTTCCCGGTCCGGAGCATAGCATCGAGGCTGCGGCGAGCGAGACCAACCCCGCACCCCAAACGGTGTCGACGCCATCCGAACCGCCCCGTCCTTAATGCAGGTCGCCCGCGACGAACGCGAGTTGCGCGCACGGCGCGCGCAGCTGCCGGAGCCCGTTGGCTTCATTCCGACCATGGGCGCGCTGCATGCGGGCCACCTCTCGCTTGTCGAGCGTGCGCGCTCGGAATGCGCGTCGGTCATCGTTTCGATTTTTGTCAACCCGCTGCAGTTCAGCCCAAGCGAGGACTACGATCGCTATCCGCGCACGCCCGAGCGCGATTGCGAGCTCTTGGCCGCGCAGCAAGTGGATCTCACGTTCATGCCGGCGCAAGCGGTGATGTATCCCGTCAGTCCGGTCGTCTCGGTCGATCCCGGCGATTTGGACAAGCACTTCGAAGGTGCTCGCCGCCCCGGCCATTTTCGCGGCGTTGCGACCATCGTGCTCAAGCTGCTGCAGATGGTGACGCCGCAGCGAGCCTACTTCGGTCGGAAGGATGCGCAGCAGCTCGCCATCATCCAAGGCATGGTGCGCGATTTGAATGTGCCCGTGGAAATTGTCGGCTGCCCCACGGTCCGCGAAAAGGACGGCCTGGCGCTTTCGTCGCGCAACGCCTATCTGTCACCGGCCGAGCGCGCCGCAGCGGTCCGTCTGTCAGCGGCACTGCGAAGCGTTGCCAAACGCTTGCGCGCGGGAGAGACCGATATTCATGCTATGATCGCCCACGCAACCCAGCTGCTGCCGCCACTGGAGCCCGACTATTTGGGGGTCGTCGTGCCCGACGCGTTCGTGCCGCTGGCGACGGCGCCGCCCAAGTCCCATCTGCTCGTGGTGGGGGCAGCGCTCGCGGGGAAGACCCGATTAATCGACAATATTGAGGCACAGACACCATGAGCGATTATAAGAAGGACACGAACGGTGCGGATTCCAGCGGCGCATTGGCCGGGCGCACTATCTTAGTCGGCGTGTGCGGGGGCATCGCCGCATACAAGTGCGCGGCAATCGTAAGCGCACTCCGGCAGCGTGGCGCCGACGTGCACGTGATCATGACCGCTGCAGCGCAGAAATTCGTCAGCGCGCTGACGTTTCAAGCGCTCTCCAATAACGACGTCCACACCGACATGTTCGGCGAAGGCACTGCGTGGCAGATCGCGCATATCGGGCTCGTCCGCAAAACGGACGTCTTGCTCATCCTCAACGCGACGGCGAACACGATCGCCAAGCTCGCACACGGTATCGCCGACAACCTGCTCACGACGTGCGTGCTCGCAACGCGCAAACCGGTGATCGTCGCCCCCTCCATGAACACGCAGATGCTGGTCGCAGAGCCCACCCAAGCCAATATCGCTGCTTTGCAAGCGCGCGGATTCGAGTTCGTCGAGCCGGGTGCGGGTTTTCTTGCGTGCGGGGAAGTCGGCGAGGGCAGGCTCGCCGACGAAGACGAGATCATCGCGGCCGTCAGTGCGGTTATTTCGCGCGCCGCTCGACTTGCGGGAGAACGCGTCCTGATCACCGCCGGGCCTACGCGCGAGTTTCTCGATCCTGCGCGCTTTCTCTCGAACCCCGCCAGCGGAAAAATGGGGTACGCACTGGCGGCTGAAGCCGCCGCCCGCGGCGCGCAGGTGGTGCTCGTCAGCGGTCCAACCGAATTGCGTCCGCCGGCAGGTGTCGAACACTTCCGCGTGACGAGTGCGCGCGAAATGGAAGCCGCGGTGCTGGAAAACATGCCGGGCGTGACGCTGTTCATCGGCGCGGCAGCGGTCGCCGATTTTCGCCCGGCCGTTACCGCAACCCACAAGGTCCGCAAAGAGCGCGCGGATGCGACCGTGACGTTGGAGCGAAACCCCGATATCATCGCCCAAGTGGCGGCACGCCGTCCGGCGGGATGTTTCATCGTGGGTTTTGCAGCCGAAAGCGAGGATGTCGAGCGCAACGCCCGCCTCAAGCTGGAACGCAAGCAGCTGGATTGCGTCGTCGCAAACCGGATTGGGTTCGACGGCGGCGGCGCGTTCGGCGGTTCGGAAAACGAAGTGGTGATCCTGTGGGGTCGCGACGGCCGCGAGGCGATTTCGCGGCGTCCTAAATCCGCGATCGCTGCTGCGGTCTTAGACCGCGTCGCGCAGCTGCGGAACCGATCGTAGACGTGCTGCTCGCAGTCGAGGTCGGCAACACCAATATCAAGTTTGGATTGTTCGAGCTGACGGGCGCGGCCGCAGGCACGCTCGTGCACACGTGGCGCTCGGCCACCCATCACGACCAGACCTCCGACGATCTCGCGGCGTCGGTGGATGGGATGTTGCGGCTCAACGGGGTCGCGCGCTCCGCTGTTTCACGGGTCGCGGTCGCGAGCGTCGTGCCGCCGCTCTATCGTGCCATCACGGGCATGGCGCAGCGCTACTTCAACTGCCGCCCCGAGTTCTTGTCTGCGGCGCGGCAGTCGATCGTGCCCGTCAAGACGCGCCATGCTGCCGAACTGGGCGCAGACATCATCGGCGGAGCGATCGGTGCGGTGACCAAATACGGCGCGCCGATCATCATCGTTCAATTCGGAACTGCGACGACGGTGGGAGCGGTCGACGAGCGCGGGCAGTATCTCGGCACGGCGATCGCGCCGGGCGTTGAAGTTTCCGTAGAAGCGCTCATCGGGCGCGCCGCAAAGCTTTCGAGCGTGCCGCTAGTGCGCCCGCCCTCCGCGATCGGCATCGACACACCCAGCGCGCTGCAATCAGGCATCATCCTCGGGTTCGTGGGGCAGGTAGAATATCTAGTGGCTCAATTCCGCAAGGAGATGGGCACGCCGGCGCGGGCGGTCGCGACCGGCGGACTGGCCGACCTCATCGCGCCGCACACCGAGGTTTTCGAGCTTCGCGATGAAAGGCTCGTCTTGGATGGCATCTATCATTGGATCACAACCACTGCCAAAACCCGCGCGGCCGTGAAAATGCAACCATGAATGAAATCGATCCCGACAATTCGACGAGTGCGGAACTCGGCCGCAAAGCGTTTATCGGCCTTTCGGTCGGCGCGGTCGCGGCGGGTGGAGCGGTGACGCGCGCCTTCTCGACGGAGCTGGAGCTTGGCAAGCCGCACCCGCCCTTCGTCGCAGAAGACGATCCCGCCATCAGCGTGGAGCGGCCGCCGTTGCCGGTGCTGACCGGCGCGCTCGACGCCTATGCCGCATACCCGCGAACG
>DATGHT010000045.1:0-4498 GCA_035307865.1 Candidatus Eremiobacteraceae bacterium
GCAGCAGCCTCTATAGCGACGAAGCGTTCACGTTCGCGGCGAGTGGGCAGCCGATCCCCGCGCTCTTGCAGACGATCACGAACCACGACTTTCATCCGCCGCTGTTCTACCTCATGACGCACGCGCTCATGAGCTGGCTGCGCTGGCCGCTGCCGCAGTACCGGTTCTTCACCGCCGGCGCGGGCCTCGTCACGATCGCAGCCGCCTGGGGTTTTGCGCGGCGCGAATTCGGGCCGGTCGCCGCCGCGGTGGCGGCATTTGTGGTCGCGCTCGCGCCCAGCCTCGTGCAATACGACCGGCTCTACCGCATGCACTCGTTGACGGTTGCGTTGTGCGCGTTGTCCTGGTGGCTGCTCGTCGAAATTGCGCAGGCGCCGACGGCGAGAAGGCGCTGGCTGTGGGCAGCTTATGCCATCGCCGCCATCGTCATGCCCTACGTGGACTACTTCGGCGGCCTGGTGCTGCTCGCGCAGGCCGCTTACGCGTTGGCGAGGCGGCGCGCGCTGGCGCCGGTCTTCGCCTGCGTAACGGCCGCAGTGCTGGCGTTCGTCCCCTGGCTGGGCGCGCTGCGCGCGCAGTTTCCCCTCGGCGGGGTTGCGCTGAGCCGCCCTGCGCTGGACAGCGGGCTTTTGGCGAGCGTGCGCAGCGCGTTCGCGGCCGGCATACCCGACGCAGCCTTGCGCATTCCGCATTTCGACGCACTATTCGCCGTGATGGTCCTGGCGCTTGCGCTGACGGGTGCTTGGCTCGGGCGGCGCGGCGCGTTGCCGTTTTGGCTGGGCGTGCTGCCGCTGCAAATCGCGCTCTCGCTCGTGCTGGGCAAGAACCTCGCGTTTTTTCCGCGCTATCTGCTGCTCACCGTTCCGGCGCTCGCTATTGCAGTCGGAGCGCTCGTCGCGACGCTCACCGCTCAGCGGCGCGCACTGCTGGCTGCTGCGATCGCGCTGGCGGTGGCGCTGCCGCTTGCGAGCGGCACTTCCAACCTGCTGTTCAATGCATACTATCAGTTTCCCGATTGGTATGCCGTTGACGCACTGCTGCAGGCGCGCGCGCAAAGTTCCGACGGAATCGTGTTGGACGAGGGCTACGAGTATCTCGTGGTACGCAACTATCGCGCCTTCCAAGGACACCCGATCCAGGTCTTCATGAATCCAAGCGACTTTTCACGGGTGCTGCATTGGATACAAAGCAATCCGCAGCGCCGCGTGTGGTACGTCGAACACCAAAACTTTTACTGGGATCCACAGCGCCAAATCTTGGCGGCGCTTGCGGCGCGGCGCAAGTCCTTGCTGCGCTGGAGCGAGGTCCGCCAATCGCCGGTGGACGCCGTGCGTGTGGAGCTCTTCGACAGAATACCGATGATAAGAGTACGATGAGTGTTTCCAGCGCGACCGCCACGTTGGAGAGGCCGCAGGTAAGGGAGTCCGACGAGGGCGCCTCGTCGCAAGCGCGGCTGGCGGCGGCGGCGCCGTACGGTTGGCTGGCGCTCGCGTTAGCGCTGGGCGCGCTCTGCCGTTTCTGGCATCTCACGGCGCCCAGCCTGTTCATCGACGAAGGCTTCACGTTCCACATCAGCTCGTACGATCCAAAGTCTCTCTTGCATGCGGTCGCCTACACCGATTTTCACCCGCCGCTCTTTTATCTCGCGACCCACTACTTGATGGGTTGGCTGCACTGGCAGCCCTGGGACTATCGCTATCTGACCGCCGCTTGCGGACTGGTCACCATCGCGGCCACCTGGGGCATCGCACGCATGCTGTTCGGCACGACCGCGGCGGCGATCGCAGCGTTGTTCGTAGCGCTCGAGCCAAACCTGATCGTGTGGGATCGGCTTTACCGGATGTACGCGATCCTGGTAGCGCTGACCACGTTGTCGTGGTGGCTGCTGCTCAAAGCGGAAGCGAGCGAGCTGCGCCGCCGCTGGTTTTTCTGGGCGGCCTATTGGTTGTGCGCCGTGCTCCTGCCGTACGTCCAATATCTGGGCGGGGTGGCAGTGCTCAGCCAGTCTCTCTATGCACTCGCGCACCGCCGGCGGTGCTGGCCGGCGCTCATCGGCGGCGTCGCGGCTCTCGCGGCGCTCGTACCCTGGTTCTGGGCGATCCGCGTGCAGTATCCGCACGGCGGCTTGGTGCTCCCGCTGACATCGCCGCGCTTCTCCTGGCCCGTGCTCGTACGCGCGGTCATTACGTCTGGGATTCCGGCGGCATGGGTGCTCTCGGCGCACTTCGACCAGATCTTCTGCGCCATCGTTCTCGCCATTGCCGCCGCCGGAGTGTATCTCGGCCGCAAGACGGCGCTTGCGTTTTGGCTGTTGCCGGTGCTCATCCAACTCGTCGTGACGATCACCACCGGCAAAGACATCGTCATCCCGCGCCATCTGTACGCGTACCTGCCGGCGTTTGCCGTGTGCCTCGCGCTGGTTTGCGTGAGACTGTTTGCAACGAAGTGGCGCGTCGCAGGCGCAGCCCTGGCGCTCAGTTTCTTCGCGATGAGTGCGGTCAGCATTCCTAACAACCTCTTCGTCCAGTACTACCAGTTTCCGGACTGGTACGCGATCAACACCCTCTTGCTCGCGCGAGCGCACAAGACGGACCTCATCATCTTGGATCAGGGAGCGGAATACTGGGTCGTGCACGACTTCTCGGGTTTCCGCGGACATCAAATCGATGCGCCGGGCATCCCCTCAGATATTCCGCCCGACGTTCGCTGGCTTGAGGGCTATCCGAAGCGTCGCGTTTGGTACATTGAAAATCAGCCGTTCTTCACCGACGCCGGCCGGCACATTCAAGCCGACCTCGAGCGCACGCGTCCGCGAGTCGGTGCCTGGATCCAGCCACGCATCTTCGACGAGGACGTCGTGCGGGTCGTCCTCTACGGACCCCGTTTCGGCGCGCGCGGTTTGACGAAGAGCGTCGTCAAAACGACGTCGCCGTAAGCGGCCTGCGTGGTCCGCCACGTCGTGCGCCGCGGATGCGAGCGCGCCAAGCTCGCGAAGACGCGATGCTGCGGATCGGGCAGCTGCGATTGGTAGTCCACGTACCACACGCGGGGATAAGGATCCACCGCGCGCTCGAGTTTCGGCAGATCGTTCGCGTCGGCCACTAAGTACACCGGGCCGCTCGCGGCGCGCGTGCCGATGAGTGCATAGTAGGCCATTGCGCCGTCGAACACGACCGCGTCGCCGGGCTGCAGCTTGGCGTCGAGGAATTTGCCGTACACCGTCCAGTCGATCGGTTGATAGGCTGACAAGAAAAGCTCGTCGATCGTTCCGAAGAGCATGAGAAAGACGAGCGCTGCGGCGACCGCCATGCCGAGAACGCGCGCTTTCGTTTGGCGCAGCCATTCCACCACCAACGTGGCGAGCACCGCAGCGGGAGCGATCCCCTGCAGCAGGTAGCGTTGCCCCAACAGCAGCTTGCCGGAGCCAAGCGAGTAGACGACTTGCAAGACGATGGGCAAGCACAAAGCGAGCGCGACCCACTGGCGGCGCTGTATTGCCAGGATGATTCCCGCGGCCAACAGCGCCCACAGCAGCAGCGCCGTGACGGTGTTGTATTCGAGGCTATGCGGCAGGCCGTCGAGCAACATGACCGCCGGCGCGAGGATCATCTGCGTCATGTGTCCGCGCAATTCGCTATACGCGCTGCCGCCGAGCGGATATTGCTGCACGAAGACGGGCAGCCAGGGAAGAAAGCACAGCGCCGCGGCCGCGAGCGCGAGCCAAAACCCGATCGTCTTGCGTGCAAAAATCGCGACGTACACGATCTGCGAGGCGATGGTGAAGAAGGCGAGATAGTGCGTGTACAGCAACAGAGCGACGCTCGCGCCGTACCACGCCCAGCGCAGGTTCGCGCGCACGTCGTTCAGACACCACAACAATGCGGCCCACGAAAGCATGCACAACGGCCACAGCAGGGCGTACATCCTGAAAAAACGATCGAAGAACACCAGTGAGGGACAGATCGCCACGAGCAGCGCCGCGAACAGCGCCCAACGCGGGCTGAGATAGGAAGCGACCGCGTACGTGGCAGCGATGCCGGTCACAGCAAAAGCGACGCTGACGAGCCGAAACAGATACGCCCGCGCCGTCAGATGCAGCAAAAGGTGCCCGATGAGGTAGACGAGCGGCGGATGGAAGTCACCCGTTTGCAGGAGCACGACGATCGCATGCGGCGAGTGCGCGGCGATGAAGAACGTGAAGGCCTCATCCGGGGTTGTGGCGTGCGAAAAGAGATGAAAAAGCCGCAGCGCCGCGCCGATAATACAAATAGCCGCGAGCGCAATGGGTTGCAATCGGCGACTGCCCCAGCGCGGATCCAGTCCGCTATATTGCATCATATTGAGTCTCGGCAGGTGTCGCGGTCCATCAAAGCCGTTATCGTCGTGAAGCGTGACGCATATCACCCAACCGGACGGTCTAATGCGTCCTGAGATGGGAATTAACGATAATGGGGGAGAGGGCAAAAAGCGCGCTTTGTATCGTCGCGAGTCACGGGTG
>DATGHT010000046.1:0-6368 GCA_035307865.1 Candidatus Eremiobacteraceae bacterium
GGGCCCGACAAGCCTGCTGCGATGAGGCGAGTGATGGAATCTCCGATGGTCAGCTCCTGCACGCGCGGCACCGGCGCGCGTCCCACGATGAAGAATATCGCTGTAAGCTCCCGCGGTTCGGGCAATGGAACATTCCCGAGCAATTCGCGAAAGGAAACAGCCTCCCAGTCACGGCCCGCATGCGCACCCACTCTGACGCCTATCCCTCCATCGCCTGCAATTTCCTCGGATGCCAAGAGTTCGATGCCGTCTTTGCGCAGGTTGATGGCGCGCGGAAATGCGTGCACCTCACCGTTTATGACCACGCAACGCTCGTCGCTGTACAATCCGAAGCCGCGACGCGCGCACGCAAGTGCGGTCGTCGATTTTCCACCGGTAGAAATCGCGGATATCGCCGCGGCGGACCCGTCCACCGCCACCGCTGCCGCATGAAAAGACATCAGTGCGTCGTTGACCTCGAAGAAGGCGCGTTGGACAATCGCATCCAGCAGAAACGCGATGATCTCAGGAGATCGCAATGGAACGGGATAGCGATAGCTTGTGCCGGGCTCAGCCCAAAACGTGGGTAAACCATCGTCGCCGACCACTGCATGACACACCATACCCGGCTCGTGACCGTGCGTCAGAAAGTCGGCGTAGCGTGCGCGAAACAGCGCAGCGGCACGCGGCTGCTCGAAACGCACCTCGATGCGAGACGAGAACCAGTCAACGGCGACTGTTGCAGTGGCTCGTCGTGCCAGCGTGTCGCGCTGGCTACGGGTTAGTTCCGCTTCGACGAGTTCGGCAGCGGTGACGATCACGAGAACAGCGCCTCGATTGCATCGGCGCAATCGCGCAGCGATCTGGCCGCGATGCGATAGCAGGGAATCGCGGTCAGCAAGCGCGCTGCCGTCGTAAGCCGCGCAAAGCCTTCCGCATCGACGTTCAGTCGCTTTGTGAACTCCGTCGCCGCCAGAGCCGCAGAAATGCGCTCGCAGCTTCCCTTCGATGCGGACGGCCGTTCAAGGACGACAGCTGCCGCAAGGGGGGCAGGCTTGGCGAAGACGCCTTCGCCGAAAACAGCACCCGGATCGATATTATCCCAGACTTTGTCGCCGTGCGGGCTGCGCGGTGTGGCCGCTGCACAAGCGGTTCGCAGGCGTTCGTCGCGAAAAACGTTGCAGGTGCGTTCGCGAATCATGAGCGCGCGCGGCAAGCCGGAAACGAAACCGTCGCTCTTGCGAATGAAGACGAACTCGTCGCTGTAAAAGCCGGCGCCGCGCGCCATCAGCTCGAGCGCCAAAGTGGTCTTGCCTATCCCGGATTGCGCTGACAGCACAACGCCGCGTCCACCGATGCACAGCGCCGCGCCGTACAGGCTGCACCATTCGGGGTTACGTCGAAAGCTGAGGCGAAATAGTTTGCTGCTGCCGTAAAACGCGCGCCGAAAATTTGTGTTGACGACGTCCTCACGGTAGTCGATAGGCATGCGATTGAATGTCAGCCACTGTTCGGTGCCGACGCCGAAAATGACACCTTCGTCGTATGCCTGATCCCGCTGGTCAGGCGGCGAAGTGCGAAGACGTTTATAGGCTGCGCGCATATATTGCAAAACGTCCGGGGCGTCGCTCCGCACGACGAGTGTGCGCTCGAGCGTCGAAAAAGCTTCCGCCGGGAGCTCGGAGTCGACCATCTCTGCATCGCGAGTAAGCACCAGCGTCTCCAACAAGAAAAAGAACGGCTCGATGTGCAGCCGCTCTACTCCGAAAGTTGTCGCCAGGACAACATTGTTGGAAGGAGGGCGCATCATCGCGCTCGGCCATGCGGAATCCGCATGTTCCTTGACTAGCATTCCGCTACGGCCCCGCCGGACCTCACGGTATTTTTAGGCACAATGTTGGTAAGAAAGACCTTTCCAAAAAAAGAAAGCCCCCTGTTTGGGGGCTTTCTCAAACGCCGGTTGCGTTTAGCTAGGCGGGTCCGCACCAGATAGCTTGACTGCAGTTCTGACCGAGCGCTTCAGTCAGCACCGCACCAGCATCCATCGATGCAATGATCTTCGGTGTAGTATACATCACGACCTCAGCTACCCGCACCATGTGACTTGACTACAGTTTTGACCGAGCGCTTCGGTCAGCACTGCGTTTGCGTCCATGGATGCGATGATCTTGGGAGCACTGTACATGAGCGTTTCCCTTTTGAGTCTGGGAGCAAAGCGCCTCATCGCGCCCGATCGCAGAGCAGTAAGCTCAAGCGATTGTGGTGGAACTAGGATTTGCCCGCGGCCGTCTCCTTGGTCAAAAAGACTCAGCATCCGTGTTGCACTGGTTCATATGAGCGCAGAGAACTGGAAGGGAGCGCGCCGCATGGCGGCCGCTCCCTTTCCTCGGCTTGAACCGCTTTCGCTTACGTGCCTGGGCACCACCCGGTGACCTGACTGCAGGTTTGGCCCATGGCTTGCGCGAGCACGGCTTGCGCATCGAGCGATGCGATGATCTTTGGTGACGTGTACATGAGACGATCTCTTCCTTTGAGCTTCGCAGAACAGCGCCTCATCGCGCTCGTTCGCACGGTAGATCCGAGCGACGTTCCTTCAGTGTAGCACGCGCTCGACATCGCCGCGATGGTACAATCGGCCCGCGTGCCTGTGCAGCTCGAAACCTCGCCGCTTCATATGAAAGCGGCAACCGGCTTGGCTCGTTGTTACGTCGGCTGGTTGCGCGCCTGCCGGGCTGCGTTGTCCGCTTCGAGCCAGCGGTCGACGAGTTGCGCGCGCTCGGTTCCCTTGGGAAAAGTCCCGTGTGGATTTTTCTCCAGCCATTCGCGGGCACGAATCGCGACGAATTCGAAGTTGGCATATTGCGAATTTCCACGACGGCGGCGCAAGATGGCGATGACCGGACTGAGCCGTTCCCAATACGCGACCACCAGCCGGCTGAAGAGATCCATCCAGGCGCCTTCCTCGACCAAGTTGTGTTTGAGCAGCGTGCCCATTGCGTTGAACCAGTTGCAGGCTTGAATCTCTAAGTGCTTGCGCGCGTCGAGGAACCCGATGGCGTCCAGCTCTGCGCGGAATTCCTCATTGTGCATTTGATACGGCAACTCGCTTTGCACGAAACGGAATGCCTCTTGCATGTCGGGCGTCCGCATGTCGCGTTCCATGGACAGCACCGCGCTGATCTGGTTGAAGGCTTGCGAATGGTGGAGCGAGATCGCAGCGGCAATAGCGCTGGCGATGAGGATGATCAGCGTGATGAGACTGACGATCGAGTTGATGAAATCGTAGGACACAAGGGCGACGGTCATAACGTTTGCGTTTCCTTATGAAGAGGCAGGCGAGTGCGCTTTATCTTCAGCCAACCAAATATCCGCAACGGGCATGCGACCGGCATTTTTGGGGAAGACACCGCGTGGGTGCTTCTGGTGCCACGCGCGTGAAAGCGACGCCAAGTATTCGAAGTTCTGATACTGTTCGTCGCCGCGCTGCCGGCGCAAAATGGCGATCACCGGCACGAGAATCTTCCAGTACTGATCCACCAAGCGTCCGAACTGATCGAGGAAAGCATCCGCGCTCACGATCTGATTCTTCACCAAGGTTCCCATCTGATTGAACCAGTTGCAGACGTTCATCTCGAGATGTTCGCGCGCATCGATGAAGCCAAGCGATGCGAGTTCCGCGCGGTATTGCGGATCGCGCATTTTTTGGTCGAGATAGGACTGGACGTAGCGCAGCGACTCTTGCAAAGCGGGTTCCCGGAAATCGCGCTCCAACGCTAGGATGGCGTGCAGTTGATTCCTTGCTTGCATTTGACGCAGTTCGACGACCGCCGCGATCGCCGTCGCGGTGATGACGAAGAACGTGCCCATCGCTGCGGCCGTTTGCCAGATCTCAAGTTGCGGCATGGTTGACGCGGCGCGTTTTTCGGTGCGGCGGCGCGGTTCCCTTACGGCGGATAAGAACTCGCCGGCCAGGCGAAGCGCAAACTGCGCGCGAATGCCGGACGCCCCATGAGAACACGAGAGTTTGGACCCCTCGACAAGCGCGTACCGGTCATCGGTCAGGGCACGTGGCAGATCCCCGATCGCGGACCCCAGGCGCCGCAAGCGGTGGCGGCGCTACGGCTCGGGATCGAGCTCGGTCTGCGCCACATCGACACCGCCGAGATGTATGGAGACGGACGGGCTGAGGCATTGGTCGCGCAAGCCATTGCCGGGCTCCCACGCGACCAGTTGTTTATCGTTTCCAAGGTCTTACCGCAGCACGCAAGCCATCAGGGCACGATCAAAGCTTGTGAGGCGTCGCTGCGGCGCCTGCGCCTCGACTATCTGGACGTCTACCTGCTGCATTGGCAGTCAAGCTACCCCATCGGCGAAACAATGGGCGCTCTGGAAGACCTCGTCGATGCGGGCAAGATCCGGGCTTTGGGAGTGAGTAATTTCGATGTCGACGACCTCGAGGCCGCACGCGCTGCCCTGCAGCGCCATCCTCTCGCTTGCAACCAGGTCCTCTACCACTTGCGAGAACGGACGATCGAACACGCCGTCTTGCCTTACTGCCAGCGCCATCACATCGCGGTCGTCGGCTACAGCCCGTTCGGGCATGGAGACTTTCCGTCGCCCCGCTCGCGCCAGGGCGAAGTGCTGGAGGGAGTTGCGCGGCGCCACCAGGCAACGCCGCGTCAAGTCGCACTCGCTTTTCTGAGCCATCAAGCCGGCACGTTTACGATTCCCAAGGCAGCGAGCGAGGAGCACGTGCGCGAAAACGCCGGCGCCCTCGAGCTCGAACTCAGCCAAGCGGAGATCGATCAGATCGACGTTGCCTTTCCATTCAATCCAAGGGCGAAGTCGCTGCCCGCGCTCTAAGAAAAAGCCCGGCGCGATTGCGCCGGGCCTTGTCGGGGATCGAGTAACCCTTACGGGTTACATCATATCGTAGCCGCCCATGCCACCGGGCGGCATCCCGCCGCCGCCGTTCTTCTTTTCTTCCGGCTTCTCGGAAATGAGCGTCTCGGTCGTCAGCATCAAGGCTGCGATAGAGCCCGCATTTTCGAGCGCCGAACGCGTCACCTTGAGCGGGTCGACGATACCCTTCTTGAACATGTCGCCGTACTCGAAGGTCATGGCGTCGAAGCCGTGATTGCTCTCGAGCGTCTTGACCTTTTGCACGACCACCGAACCTTCGGCGCCGGCATTTTCCGCGATCTGGCGCAGCGGCTCTTCGAGCGCGCGCTTCACGATATTGATGCCGACGAGCTCATCGGAGCCTGAGCCGTTGCTGCTCTTCTTCGCGTCGATCGCTTTGATCGCATGAACGAGTGCAGCTCCGCCGCCCGGCAGCATGCCCTCTTCAACCGCAGCGCGTGCGGTAGAGACGGCGTCTTCCATGCGGTGCTTTTTCTCTTTGAGCTCCGTTTCGGTCGCGGCGCCCACTTGGATGACGGCCACGCCCCCCGAGAGTTTCGCCAGCCGCTCTTGCAGCTTCTCGCGGTCGAATTCCGAATCGGTCTCTTCGATCTGCCGTTTGAGCTGCTCGATGCGGCCCTTGATCTCTTCCTTCTTGCCGGCGCCGTCAACGATCGTCGTCTCTTCCTTCGTGATTTTGACCGTGCGCGCGCGGCCGAGTTCGTTGAGCGTGACCTTGTCGAGTTTGAGACCCAGCTCTTCCGAAATCACGGTACCGCCGGTGAGGATGGCGATGTCCTTGAGCATTTCCTTGCGACGGTCGCCGAAGCCCGGAGCTTTCACCGCGACGCAGGTGAACGTGCCCCGCAGCTTGTTGACCACGAGGGTAGCCAGCGCTTCGCCTTCCACGTCCTCGGCGATGAGCAGCAGCGGCTTCTGCACCTGCACCACTTTTTCGAGCAGGGGCAGAATGTCGGCGATGGCCGAGATCTTCCGCTCGGTGATGAGGATATATGGATCCTGGAGCACGGCTTCCATGCGCTCCGGATCGGTGACCATGTACGGCGAAATGTAACCCTTATCGAACTGCATGCCTTCTTTCAGTTCGAGCTCGGTCTTTGTGGTTTTCGATTCCTCGACCGTGATGACGCCGTCCTTGGTGACCTTCTCCATCGCGTCCGCGATGATGTCACCGATGGACTTGTCCTTGGCGGAGATGCTCGCGACTTGCGCGATCTCTTCTTTGGTCTCGACCTTGCGGGCCATCTGCTTCAGTTCGGCGACGGTTGTTTCGACTGCTTGCTCGATGCCGCGCTTGATCGCAAGCGGGTTGGAGCCGGCTGCGACGTTGCGCAGACCTTCGCGGATGATCGCTTGCGCGAGCACCGTGGCGGTGGTCGTGCCGTCGCCGGCGATGTCGTTTGTCTTGCTGGCCACTTCTTTGACGAGCTGCGCGCCCATGTTCTCGAAGTGGTTGGGGAGTTCGA
>DATGHT010000047.1:0-4656 GCA_035307865.1 Candidatus Eremiobacteraceae bacterium
GAGGCGCTGCGCAAGAAAGCCGCAACCTTAGAGCCGGTTGAAGATCGCGGTATCCAGAGCGGCGACATCGTGACGATGGATTATGCCGGCCGGATCGATGGCGAACTGTTCGAGGGCGGCAGCGCCGAGAATCACACGACCGAAGTCAGCGAAGAAAAACTGCTGCCCGGTTTTGTGCAACAGCTCATGGGCGCGAAGCCCGGTGAGCAGCGGCAAGTCACGGTCACTTTTCCGGAAGCGTATCGGGCGAGCGAACTCGCGGGCAAGCAGGCAATCTTCGACGTCACGATCCACGAAATCAAGCGCGCGATTTTACCCGATCTCAACGACCAGCTCGCGGTTGACGTCTCCGAACACAAGACGCTGGCAGAACTGCGCGCTGACGTGCATCGCCGCTTGGAGGCGGTCGCGGCCGCTCGCAGCCGCGAGGCGATGCAAAAACAGATCCTCGAAGCGCTGATCGCGACAAACGATTTTCCCTTGCCGGAAGTACTGGTTACCCGAGAGATAGAGAGTCTCATAAGCGACGCGCGCTCCTATATGCAGCGCATCGGTCGCTCGTGGCAAGAATATTTAGACGCCAAAGGTGTAGATGAAGCGGGCTTGCAAGCCGAATATAAGAGTGAGGCGGAACGTCGCGTCAAGACGGCGTTGCTCTTGGAAGAGATCGCGAAGCGCGAGAACATCGAAGTCACAACGGCCGAGCTGGAACGGGAACTGGACAGCCTTGCCGCATCCTACGGTCAAAGCCGCGAGTCGATGATCGAGCTCTTGCGCAAGAGCACAGGCTTTGGTCCTATCATCGATACGGTGCGCAAGGGGAAGACCCTCGATTTCTTGCTCGAACATGCCGAAGTCAGCGACGTCAAAGCTGAAGAAACTAAGGGGTAGAAATGGGACATTTGGTGCCAATGGTCGTGGAGCAGACCGCTCGGGGTGAGCGCGCTTACGATATATTTTCGCGCCTTTTAAAGGAACGGATAGTATTTGTCGGTGGCGGCATTGACGACAACCTTGCGAACCTCGTCATAGCGCAATTGCTCTTCCTGGAAAAGGAAGATGCCGATAAAGACATCGAGATGTACATTAACAGTCCGGGCGGCAGCGTTACGGCTGGTCTTGCCATATACGATACCATGCAGCTGGTGAAACCGGATGTTGCAACTTTTTGCGCGGGACTTGCGGCCAGCGCGGCGTCCGTCTTACTCACCGGTGGTACCAAGGGAAAGCGTTTTGCCCTACCGTACTCGAAGATACTCATTCACCAGCCTTGGATCTCTCAAATCGGTGGACAAGCCACCGACCTCGAAATCTACGCTCGAGACCTCATCAACACTCGTCGTTTGCTGACCAACATCTACGTCGAGACAACCGGGCAACCGGCGGAGCGCATCGAGCGAGACATGGAGCGCGACTACTACTTAACGGCTTCCGAAGCGGTTGACTACGGGTTGGTTGATACGGTTATCAGCCGGCAATCGCGGGAAGCATCGACGCCGAAACCGGCGGCGACATGAGACGGCAGGGTGCGACTGGGCGTCGCGCCACCTCTGCGGCGCGGTAGCCGCGAGAAAGCGTTGAGGCAGCGTGTTTAGATTCGGGGACGAGAAGGGTCAGCTGAAATGCAGTTTCTGCGGCAAATCGCAGGAACAGGTGCGCAAGCTGATCGCCGGACCCGGCGTGTACATCTGCGACGAGTGCATCGAGCTCTGCAACGAGATCATTGAAGAAGAGCTCTATAAGAACGTCGATGAAAACCTGCGCCTGCGCAACATCCCCAAGCCCAAAGAAATCAACCACATCCTCAACCAGTACGTGATCGGGCAAGACCGCGCCAAGAAGAGCCTCGCGGTCGCCGTCTACAATCACTACAAGCGCATCAATTCCACGACGAGCGGCACGGGCGCCGACGAAGTCGAGCTGCACAAGAGCAACATCCTGCTCATCGGGCCGACCGGATCGGGCAAGACCTACCTCGCGCAGACGCTCGCAAAAATTCTCGACGTGCCCCTGGCGATGGCGGATGCCACCTCGCTCACCGAGGCCGGCTACGTCGGCGAAGACGTCGAAAATATTCTGCTCAAACTGATCCAAGCTGCCGACTACGACGTCAAGCGCGCGGAAAAAGGCATCGTCTATATAGACGAGATCGACAAGATCGCGCGCAAGAGCGAAAACCCTTCGATCACGCGTGACGTTTCCGGTGAAGGCGTGCAGCAAGCGCTTCTCAAGATCCTCGAAGGCACCACCGCCAACGTGCCCCCGCAAGGCGGCCGCAAGCATCCGCATCAAGAATTTATCCAGATCGACACGACTAACGTGTTGTTCATCTGCGGCGGCGCATTCGATGGACTCGAACGGATCATCGACGGCCGCGTCTCAAACCAGAGCTTGGGCTTCCGCGCAGTGCCGGAGACCAAGAGCGAGAAGAAGACGAGCCGGCTGTTGCAGGCGCTTCTTCCTGAAGATCTCTTGCGCTTCGGTTTGATTCCCGAATTCATCGGCCGGTTGCCGATCGTCGTGACCTTGGATCCCTTGGACGAGCTCGCGCTGCGGCGCATCCTCACCGAGCCGCGCAATGCGCTGGTCCGCCAGTATCAGAAGATTTTCGCCATGGATGGCATCGAGCTGACCTTCACCAAGGAGGCGCTGGTCTCCATCGCGCATCGCGCGCAATCGCGCAAGACAGGCGCCCGCGGTCTGCGCTCGATTCTCGAAGAGGTCATGCTGGATGTGATGTACGATCTGCCGTCGCTCACCAATGTGAAGAAATGCATCATCAATAAGGAAGTGATCGACGCGCAGCAGACGCCGGTGCTCATTCCGACCGGTCAGACGAAGGACGTCCCCGCCTAGCGCCTTTAGGCTACGTTTCGCAGCGCAGCTGGAAGTTCGAACCAGAACGAACCGCCGTTTTCCATCGCAATGCGTAAGCGATTGCCGCGGATCTCTGCGATCTCGAGCGCGCCGCTGTTGGCGGGAATCGGGCAATGCCGTCCGGCGAGGCGCCGCGAGTCAACGGGCAGCGTACGCAGCACGAGCACCCCTTTCGTGGGATTGTGCCGCAGCGCTCCCGCATAGACGCTGACGAGCCGGCCATCGATACTGCCTCTCCAGCGATTCTTCATCTTATAAAATTCCGGCGCCAGCTCGGCAGGGTGGCATTTTTCGATTCCGTAGGCGGCAGACGTCTTGAAACTAATCATGGCTCTTGTTCCTCGTCGGGTGCCACGCTGTGCGGCGGCACTCTTTCCATCTATTAAACGCGCGCAAAGCCCTTTGGCTGTGGGAAACGCGTGAGGAACCTATGAGATTCGCGTGAGAGTTGGAAGCAGCCGCGAGACCCGAGTATACCGCACGCCCGAAAGGGCAGGCTTGCCTCCAAACGAACTCCTGCAAAATGCCACGACCGCTAAGCGACAAGTACGACCCGAAAGGGATCGAATCGTACTGGTACCAGACGTGGGAAGCAGATGGCGCCTTTCACGCCGAGCCTGATCCCTCGAAACCGCCCTTTGTCATCCCGATGCCGCCGCCCAACATCACTGGCCGCGCTCACATGGGGCATGGCTCGACCTATACGCCGATGGATATTCTCACGCGCCTGCACCGCATGCGCGGCTTCAACGCGGTCTGGTTGCCCGGGCAAGATCACGCGGCCATCGCGACGCAAAACGTTTTGGAAAAAGAACTTGCGCGCGAGGGCAAGAGCCGCCACGACCTGGGCCCGGAGAAATTCCGCGAACGTTCTTGGCAGTGGCGCGAGCAATACGGCCATATCATCTACGAACAATTTCGCGCACTTGGATTCGGGCCGGATTGGCAGCGCGACCGCTTCACCCTTGACGCCGGCCTGAGCGCTGCCGTCACGAAAGTCTTCATCCAGCTCTACGACGAGGGCCTCGTGTACCGCGGGCTGCGGCTCATCAATTGGTGCCCGCACTGCGAATCGACGCTGTCCGATAGCGAAGTCGAAAAAGACGACGAGGTCGAGGGCTCGCTCTACTACGTGCGCTACCGGGGAGCAGATGGCAGCGCGGGGGTGGTGGTCGCGACGACTCGACCCGAAACGATTTTTGCAGACGTTGCAGTTGCCGTCCATCCGGATGACGAGCGTTACAAGGCCCTCGTCGGCCAGACCGTGACGCGCCCGCTCTCGCCCAAACCGATCCCCGTGATCGCCGACGATGCGGTGCAGCGCGATTTCGGAACCGGTGCACTGAAGATCACCCCCGGCCACGATCAAACCGACTACGAGATTGGAGAGCGGCACAACCTCCCCAAAGCCTCGGTGATCGGTTTGGACGCAAAGATGACGGGCGAGGTCGAAACTGATTTCGTAGGGCTCGACCGCTTCGACGCGCGCGCCAAAGCGATTGAGCGGCTCAAAGAGCGAGGGCTCTTAGAGAAAGAAGAAGCGCATCGCGTCGCGCTCGGCACGTGCTACCGTTGCGACACGGTCGTCGAACCGCTGCTGTCGTTGCAGTGGTTCGTCAAGATGAAACCGCTCGCGCAGCCCGCCCTCAAGGCGAGCCAGACCGGCAAAATACGGTTCGTGCCCGAGCGTTTCCGTCGCGACTATGAGAGCTGGCTCGAGAAGATCCGCGATTGGTGCATCTCGCGGCAGATCTGGTGGGGCCATCGCCTGCCGGTCTG
>DATGHT010000048.1:0-4044 GCA_035307865.1 Candidatus Eremiobacteraceae bacterium
CAGCGCCAGGCAGCTGAAGAAGAGCATGTCGCTCTCGGGGATGATGGCGCGGCCGTAGTAGACCGCGCCCGGAGCGATTGCGAAGAGCAAGGCGGCGAACAATCCCGCTCGCGGACCGAACAATTGCGCGCCCAGCAAGTAGAGAATGGGGATCGTGGCGACGCTGAACGCGATCGCCAGCAGCCGGCCGAACACTTCGTGCATGCCGAAGACACGGTACGCCTGCGCCGCCAGATAGGGCACGATTTGCAGCTCGAGCTCGACGTAGTTCGGCGGCGGTCCATCGTAGTCGGTCTGCGGATAGAAGATGTTGTTCTGCAGCTCGTAGAAATTGCGGGCGATCGCTGCTTCGTCGCCTTGGCGCCAGCCAGGATGGTCGAGAATCGGATTGTGGAGCCCGTACAGGCGCAGCAGCAACCCGAGCACCACGATCAGCAACAGCGCGGCCAGCCGGCCGCGCATCACGTCCGCTGGTCGGCCGCCGGCTGATGGGTGTGGCGAAACGTCCAAAACTTATTTCCGAAGAAGTTCCAGCCCATGCCGACGACGGTGGCCATGAGCCAGGCCGCCGAATTGCGCAGCGGCATCGCGGGCAGATGTTTTTCGGCGAAGATGATGACGATCTCCGAGATGCCGAGCGCGACCGCCGACACGGTGATGAACTGCGCGAGTTCTTTCCAGGGGTGGCCCTGCGATCGGAACGTCCAATGCCGGTTCCACCAATAATTGTTGACGCCGCCGAGAATAAAACCGACGGCGTACGCAAACCAAATGGCCAGCTTGGCGTGCAGCAGCAGATGGTAGATCACGAAGTTCACGACCGTGCCGGACGCGCCCACCACGCCGAATTTAAGGAACTGCCTGACGCCGCGCCGGAGAAAGAATTTGGGTGGCGAGCTCAAGCGAGCCAATACCAGTCCGCGAACAAAACCGTAAACAAGCCCAGCAGCGGCAACGAGAGCGAAACGATCGCGGAATTCACGACCGGGTTACGGCCCCAGACCGCCATCAGCATGAACGCCGGGAACATGACGAGCACGAAGCGCGGCATGCTCATGAGACTCGCCGTGCACATCGGCATGAGCAACGACGCGGCGAAATAGAGCGCATAGGAAAGGCGTAACTTCTTGAACGCTACGATGACGAGGATGAGGAACGCGAGCGTGAACACGAGCTCGATGATATGGTTCACGGTGCCGCCCGAAGCCAGCGGATTGCTTTGGATTTCTTTGATCGTGTTGACGATGGAAACCCAGGGCGGGGCGAGGTGGCGGTTCCAATTGTCCTGGATCTTCAAGAAGAACAGCGGGTCGCCAACCAGCGCATACAGGTAGCCCATGTACGCCAGCAGGCCCATGGGCACGAGCGCGACGCCGATCGCGCCGCGCGTCAGCGCCGTGCCGCCGCGCTCGCGCCAACCGTGCCAGGCCTCGTAGGCCAGCGGGATCGCAGTGAGCATCCCTTCCACGCGCGTCATGGATGCAAGCGCGCCGAAGATGCCGCTCGTGATGTAGTTGCCGTGGCGGGCATAGTAGACCGATGCGACCGTGAGCGCTAAGAACAGCGATTCGGTATAGACCGCGGAGAAAAAAATAGCAGTCGGAAAAATCGCGGTGTAGAAAATCGCGTGGAAGGCGATGCTCTCGTCGCCGAACTCGAGCTTCACGAGCGCGTACAGGTAACACAGGGCCACGAAGAATGCGAGATTCGAGATCACAAGCGCCGCGATCAAGTGATCGCCGATCAGGCCGCCCAGCAGATGGACCAAGTACGGGTATAAAGGAAAGAACGCCATCTCCTTACCTTGATACCCGTTGGTCGCGATGGTGAGGTAGTGCTGGGCGTCCCAACGCCCCCAGACGTCCAGCAGCAGGCCGCGCGATGCGCTCCAGTGTTGTCCTTGCCGCTGGCCGATGACGATGGCGGAAAGCGGCGCGATGATGATGAGCGGCAAGCGCGTGGCGACGAAGGCCGTCGCGACGTGGCGCACCATGGGGATATAGCGTGCGACCGCGGCGATTTTTATAGCCAGGCAGACCAGCAGCAGCGAGCCGACGAGCGTCGACGCAGCCGCAAGCGAGGGCGGCAGTTCGAAGACGTAGAGCCACAATCCGACGAGCGGCAGATAACTCCACGCGTCGGCCTTGAGCATGGCGCCGGCCTCAACGTCATACTTCGCGCTGATCCAGCGTGCGTACCAGTACCAGGCAGCGAGCGCAAAGGCAGCGCCCGCGAGCGAGAGCACCAGCAAGATCGCGTTGGACGCGCTGGGCGTGGGATGCCCGTGCGTGACGATGACGTACCAGCAGAAAACGCCCGCGCTCAAGCCCGCGAACAGAATCAGCGCAGCGTAGGGCCAGAGGCTGCGCGGCATGCCAAAAACGACGGGTTCGACTGCGCTGCTCGGTGCTTGATCGAGTTGGGGCGAGCTTACGGCGGCATCCACGGTTTTTCGCGTTCGCCGTTCCGCCATTCGGCCCTTTCCCGCAATGCGTTCGAGGGATTGCCGACAAGTTGGAAAAGTTGCGATGCATATGCGCAAAAGATGCAGCCGCGCAGCGACGTTGAGCATCGCGTTGCTGCTGTGCTGCGCAGCCGCCACCACAACGCAATCGCAAGCCGCTCCCGCTAGCACGCAAAGCGGGATCTTCGTCTCGTACAATATCGAAGCGAATGGTGCGTCGCTCACGATTCAGCAAGCCGGCCGCCCGACGGTCTTCGCGCTGGGCCCCGACGCAACCGCACGCGAGCGCGCGACGGATGGGCCGTGGCAACCGGTCAGCTTCAGCGCACTGGCGCCCGGTGAACCGGTCACGCTGCAACTCGGCGCTGACGGGCGCGTGCACCAAGTCGATGCGGAGTACGCCAACGTCGTGACGCGCTTGGTGATTCTCACGAAGGGTTACGTCATCACGACGTCCGGCGAGAGCTACAAGCTCGTCGGCAAGGCAGCCGATGCAGCGACGTCGTTAGAGTTGGGAACGTATCTGAAACTGCGAGTCGATCCCAACAGCGCGAGCGCGTTCGACATCGCAACCGCGAACCAGCCCTTTACGAGCGGCAATGCGGCGCAGCGCGTCACGCTCACGTTCGTCGTGCAGGTGCCGCCCAACACCCCGCCGTCCGACATCATCTATATCGCCAGCAGCGTCGGCAATTGGACTGCCAATGGTTTGCGCATGTCGCCGCTGACGGGCAACCGCTGGACCGCCACCATGAGCGCCGGCAGCGGTTCTTCATTAGAATATCGCTACACGCGCGGCTCGTGGGCGACGGACGAGCGCAACGCCGCGGGCGTCGTCATTCCGAACCGCAGCCTGTTGGTCACGAAAACAGGAGATACGCAAACGGTGAACGATACGGTCGTTCGCTGGGCCGATTTGTCGTCATGAGGAGCAGAGCATGGATACCCTCGACTTTGTGAAGGTTACCGAAGCGGCGGCTCTAGCGGCATCGCGCTGGATGGGTAAGGGCGAACGCGATAAAGCGGACGGCGCCGCCGTCGAAAAGATGCGCGAGCTGCTGAACGAGATGGAGATCCGCGGCCGCGTCGTCATCGGCGAGGGCGAACGCGACGAAGCGCCCATGCTCTATATCGGGGAAGAGGTCGGCAGGGGCGGCACAGAGGTCGATATCGCGGTCGATCCGGTGGAGGGCACCAATCTCGTCGCCAATGGCCTGCCCAATTCCATCGCGGTGCTCGCGGTCACGGCCAAAGGCGGCCTGCTCAACGCGCCCGACACCTACATGGACAAGCTGGCCGTCGGTCCCAAGGCGGCACCTTACGTGCACATCGATGCGACGGTTGCGGAGAATCTGGAGCTCGTCGCCAATGCCCTCGAACGGCCGGACGGCGACATCACGGTCGTCATCTTGGATCGCCCGCGCCATAAGAAGCTCATCGAAGACGTGCGTGCGGCCGGCGCGAAGATCCGCCTGATCTCCGACGGCGACGTTGACGCGGCGATCGCGACGGCCATCGACGGCACCGGCATTCACGTCGCGATGGGAACGGGCGGCGCACCCGAAGGAGTGCTTGCGGCC
>DATGHT010000049.1:0-9452 GCA_035307865.1 Candidatus Eremiobacteraceae bacterium
CGGTCGCGAGGTTCGCAATCGAGTGCGACTGCCGCAAGCCGAAGCCGGGGCTGCTGACGCGCGCCGCACGAGAGCTGGGCATCGATCTCGCGCGCTCATGGGTCGTCGGCGATCGCGTTCGCGACATCCAGGCGGGCCTCGCCGCAGGCTGCCGCACCGTCGCGGTGCAGAGCGCCGGACCGGCGCACGCCGGTGAGTTCATGCAATTCCCAGCGGGCACCATCCACGCAAAAACGCTCACCGATGCAGCCCGCATCATCCTCGGGGCGCCGGCATGAGCGCCCTGACCACCGGCAGGACGATACATGCTCCCCACAAGTGGATGGCCGATTTGCTGCGCGCCATGCGCAAGCGCCGCATCGGCGTCATCGGCGATCTCATGCTGGACGAATGGTACTGGGGCACGGTGCGCCGCATCTCACCCGAAGCGCCGGTACCGGTCGTCGAAGTGCGCGACCACACTTACACGCTCGGCGGCGCCGGCAATGTCGCCAACAATTTGGCTGCGCTCGGCGCCAAAGTGTGGGTGTTCGGCGTCATCGGGGATGACGAAGCCGGCTCGAAGATGCTGCAGCTGTTTCGCCGGCTGGGCGTCAATGCAAGCGGTGTCTTGAAATTACCATCGCGTCCGACGACGCAAAAAATGCGCATCGTCGCCCACAACCAGCAGGTCGTGCGCGCCGACCGCGAGTCGCTCGCCGAGTTGGATGGCCGAGTGGAGCATTCGTTGCGGCGCAATCTGGCCGCGCTGGACGGCGCGCTGGACGCGATCGTCATCAGCGACTACGGCAAGGGCCTTATCAGCGGCTCGCTGGTGAAAGCGGCGCGCAATTTGAAAGGCAAAGTGGTCATCACAGCCGACCCAAAGCCGCAGAACATCGCCGCATTCAAAGATGTGGATTGCATCGCCCCCAACGCCGCGGAGGCGGAAAGTGCCTCGGGCGTGCGCGTGAGCGACGCAGCCGGCCTCAAGCGCGCGGCGAACGTTCTTCTCGAGCGCACGCGCGCCAAGTACGTGCTCGTCACCCGCGGCGAGCAAGGCATGACTTTGTATGCGAAAGGAAAGAAGCCGTTCACGGTGGCGGCGGTCGCTCGCCAGGTGTACGACGTCAGCGGTGCGGGAGATACGGTGATGTCCGCGCTCACCCTCGCGCTGGCGGTCGGCGCGCCGATCGAGCGCGCGGTAACGCTTGCGAACATGGCGGCCGGCGTCGTCGTCGAGAAGTTGGGAACCGCGACTGCGACGCCCGAAGAAATTCTCGAATTCGCCCGGCTGGAAGGGAGTAAAGTCGGTTCTCATGACGCAGCCCACGGACGTCCGCGTGGCCGCCGCCGATAAAGTTCTCAGCCGCGAAGAAATCGCGCGGCGGGTCGCAGATGTGCGCGCGCAAGGGGGCACGGTCGTGTTCACCTGCGGCGTCTTCGATCTGCTGCACGTCGGTCACGTGCGCTATCTGGAGTTCGCGCGCGAGCAAGGCGACGTGCTGGTCGTCGGCGTCAATTCCGACAACTCCGTCAGGCAACTCGGCAAGGGCGCAGACCGGCCGGTGGTCGGAGAAAAAGAGCGGGCGGAAGTGGTCGCGGCTCTCTCCAGCGTCACCTATGTCTGCCTCTTCGACGAGCAACGGCCGAGTGAGACCATCCGAATCATACGGCCGCACGTCCACGTGAAAGACGCGGCGTACGAAGGCGCCGAACTTCCCGAGGCCCCGGCCGTCAAAGCGGTCGGCGGCGTGATTCGTTACGCCCCGCACGTCGACGGCACGTCGACCAGCCGGCTGCTCAGACGCATCGCGCCGGACGGGGGCGCATGATGAGTGCGAAACTTTTCGTCACGACGAACGGTCCCGGTGAGGTCATGGGTTGGCTGCGGCCGTTCTTGCGCGCAACCTACCAGCTGGAGCCGGATGCAGACGTCACCGCCGTGGTGCTGCCTTGCCCATACGCGACCGGATACGAAGCGCAAATGGTCGAGCGGCTGTTCCCCAAGGCCCGCGTCGTCGACGTGCGCGCCTACGGGAACTTTCTCGTCGGGCGTTCGGTGCCGGGCATGCAGCGCGCCAGCGGTGGCGCACTGCAGTACTTGGGCGGCGATTTGTTCCACGCCGTCACGATTGCCAAGCGCTTGAATCTTCTGCCCATGACGTACAAGTTCAGCAAACGGTCGTACGGACGTGTCTTCGCGCGTTTTTTCGCGGTTGACGAGCAGAACGCGCAAACGCTGCGCTCGGAGGGTGCACCGCCCGATCGCGTGCGAGTCGTCGGCAACCTGGTGTACGATGCCGTGATGGGGTCGCTGCAAGCGCCACCCGCTCCGCCAGGCGTCGGCAGCGGAGTCTGCATCTTACCGGGCAGTCGTCCCTACGAGATCAAATTTCTGACGCCGTTTTTTCTCGGCGTAGCCCGCGAGCTGCACCGGCTGCGCCCGGATACGCAGATCACATTTGTGCTGCCGCCGTTCACCGGCACCGAAGAACTCCGCGCGGGCATCGAGCATGCCGGCGATCCAAAGCTTTTCGGTGTGGCCGGAAGATTTGACGTTGCGCACGACGCGATCGAGCTTGACGGCATGCGCGCGCGCGTCGACCGTTCGGGCGACTATCAAAGCATGGCATCTGCGCAGCTCGTCATCAGCATTCCGGGGACCAAGTGCGTTGAAGCTGCCGTCTTGGGAAGGCCGCTCCTCGTGGCGATCCCGCTCAACCGCGTTGACGAGATCGCGATGAACGGGGTGGGTGCGTACCTCCATCATATTCCGTTTGTCGGTCGTCCGTTGAAGACATGGCTGGTCCGCGCCGTCGCGCGCCGCTTCGAGTACATGGCGCAACCCAACATCGATGCCGGCCGGATGATCGCTCCCGAAGTGCGCGGCATCTTGCAGCCGGCGGAGGTCGCGCACAAGGCGGTCGCGCTGCTGGGCGCCCCGCAAGACCTGCAACGCATGGGGGCCGAGTTGGGGGCGCTCTATGTGCAGCACGCGGGAGCTGCGGAGCGCATGGCGTCCGAAGCGCTCAGTTTAACGGCGCGTCTGAGCGCGCAGCCCGTCACCGTTTAGCGATGCCGGTCGCGACCGTAGTCATCGCCACACGGAACCGGGCGGCGCTGTTGAGCGATTGCCTCAACCACTTGGGTTCGCAGACAGCGCGCGGCACATTCGAGGTCGTGGTTGTGGACAATGGATCCACCGACGATACCGCGACCGTCGTGCACCGTCACATGGCAACCATGCCCGAACTGCGGCTGCTGCACGTCGAAGATCCCAATCGGAGCAAGGCTCGCAACGCCGGCATCGCCGCCGCACGGGGGAGCTGGCTCATCTTCTGTGACGACGACACCGTCGCGCCGCCGCAGTTTGTGGCAGCGCATCTCGCCGCGCACGAGCGACATGAGCCACGCGTGGTAACCGGCCCGATCGTGAATGTAGCGAACGCCGTAGCGCTAGGGGCGCCGGCTGCGCGTCATTATTCCCGCGCCTACTTTTGCACGTGCAACGCCAGCGTCTCGAAAGCCGCAGTTGATTCCGTCGGCGGTTTCGACGAGCAATACGATCTCTATGGCTGGGAAGACACAGACCTCGGCCTACGGCTGCGCGCAAAAGGGCTGCGTCGCATTTTTGATTGGCAGGCGTACATCTTCCACATCAAGCCGCCCGCCGATGCTTTTGCCCGCCGTCAAGCGCTCGCGATCGAAAAGGGGACGATGGCCGCACGTTTCGTGCGGAAGTCACCGACCTGGCCCGTCAAGTTGGCAACGGGCGCATATGCAGCGAACTTCTTGCGGGCAGATCTGATGACTTGGGCACCGTTGCGCAGACTCTACGAGCGAGCCATACGATCGGCGCACAACAATTCTGCGCTGAAGACCTTCGCCGCCGAGGCGCTCATCGACGCCGCCTATGTCAACGCGCTCAAAGCAGCGCTTCGTTCCAGCGCATGAGTGATGGCCAAGCCATTCTCTTGGTTCGTCTCGACGGCGTGGGGGATGCCGCGTTGTGCGTTCCCGCCCTGCAAGGCTTAAGCGCCGCCTATCCGCGCGCACGCTTCGGAGCGGTGTGTTCCGCCGCGAACGCGCAGCTGTTTTCGGACCGCGTCGAGCGTGTGTACGTGTGCGACTCGCCCGGCATGGTCCGTGAGTGCGCCGCTCAACTGCAGCACGATAGCTACACCCACGCGCTCGTGGCAACTGAAGAAGTGTGCGGCTACAAACTGGCTCGCGCCTCGGGTGCCCGGTTCCGCGCCGGATTCTGGCATGGTCTGCAGAAGCCGTTCAAGTCTGGGTGGCAATATGCTCAGCTGACGGACCGGATCTTTCGCCCGGCGGCGTGGTCACCGAAGCCGGAGCACGAAGTGACGACCATGTATCGTCTGGCGCACGCACTCGGTGCCAAGCTCCCAGCGCCGGCCGACCCCTCGGAGCTGCGCAGCTGGCTTCGCATCGAGCGCTCGAGCGGAGACGCACCCCCGTCCGGAAGCGTTGCGTTTCAGATCACACCGAAGCTGTTGACCCACGGCTGGGGTCCCGCGGCGCTTGCGGAATGGATCGTGACGGCAGCGCGCGTTTCGGGACTTGAACGTTGTACATTGGTAGCAGCGGCTCAGGACGAGGGCCTCGCTTGCGCCATCATGGAACAGGTTCCAACCGCCGCTCGCACGGAAGGCCGCATCACGCTCGTGAGCTCTCAGCCTTTGCCGCGCTGGCTGGGGTTTCTCGCCGATTGCAGGCTCATCATCACACCCGATACCGGCGCGGCGCACGTAGCCGGCATGCTTGGAGTCCCCGTGATCGATCTCTTTGAATCCGACGGCTTTGAGCGGCTCTCGCAGCAGTGGCGGCCGTGGGCCGCGCCAGCGCGCTGCCTGCCGAAGCCGCGCTGGGCTGAAAGCGCCGCCGAATCTTTCGGCGCAGCGCTCGCGGGCGCGGTAGGGGAACTGACCGCATGAAGATTCTGGCAGCGTGCACCGGCGGTGGTGTTGGCGACCTGCTGGCCGCGCTGCCGGCATTGCAGGCACTGCACAGGCATTTTGGAGTGCGCGTGGACGTGCTGGCGACACCGTATGCAGCGTCGATACTCGAAGGGCAAGCGTGCGTGGCAAACGTTTTCAGCGATGACGGCAGCACCCCGCTCAGAGTCGCGGCTGAGCGTTTGCGGCTGCGCGGGTACACGCACGCGATCGTGTTCTGGTCCAATCCCCGCATCGCGGCGCTGCTGGCGCGTGCCGCTATTCCCGTCCGTGTCGGCCAGTCGCGGCGCTTGTATTCGTTTCGCTATACGACGCGCGTGCCCGTGCGCACCGAAACCGGGGATACCACGAGCCACTGGACCGACATCCAGATGGATTACGCGCGTGCGCTGGGGGTGCGCCCGCAGGCGCGCGACTACAGCGTCAACCTACCGCTGACGGACGAGGACAAAGCGGACGCGCAGCGCGTGCTCGATACGCTGGCTTTGCGGGGACCCTTCGTGATGCTGCACGCGGTGCGCGGAGTGTCGTCACAAAAGGCCGGGTGGCCAACTGCCACATTCGCCGCGCTCGGCGACAAGCTCGCGGAAGAATTCAGTGCGCCGGTCTTGCTCACCGGCACCGCAGACGAACGCAGGATCGCCCAGCGCATCGGAAGCACGATGCGCCGTCCCGTCTACAACGCCGCCGGCCTCTCAACATTGCGAGGATTGGCGGCGCTTGCTCAGGCGGCGTTGGTCGTGGTTGCGTTGGACTCGGGACCGATGCACATCGCCGCCGCCGTCGGTGCGCCGACGGTCGGGATCTTCGCGCTGCGTACGGATTTGCCCAACCGCTGGCGGCCGCTGGGGCCGCGCGTGGCCGTGATCGAGCCGAGCTATGCCTGTCCAGCTTGGTGCAAGAAAGAAACTTGCCGCAGCTTCGCCTGCTGTGCCGCATTGTCCGTCGACGACATCACAGCCAAAGCGAGGTCGCTCACCACGCAAGCGCCGGCAGAGATCGCGCTTTGACGTTGCAGCGCGACGCACCGGCGATCACCGTGCAGCTGTGCACCTACAATCGCAAAGCGCTGCTTGGTTCCGTGCTCGCTGCGCTCTTTGCGCAAGATCTCGATCCGGAAAAATACGAGGTCGTCCTCGTGGATGACGGCTCCAACGACGGCAGTTACGAAACGATCCTACAGCGCTTGCGGCCGAGCTGCGCGCTGCATCTCGTGCGACAAACAAATGCGGGGCTGGCGGCCGGCCGCAATGCGGGAATCGCGCGCGCCCGCGGCAAGATCATCCTTTTCATGGACGACGACGTGCTCGCGACGCCGTCATTGCTGTCGGCGCACCTGCGTTTTCATGCTGCCAACTCCGATGCGATCTGCCGTGGCGCGGTCATCAACGTCGCGTCCTTCAAAACGCTGCCGCCACCCGTTTATTCCGCGAAACACTATTCGGGCGCGTATTTTTGGACCACCAATGTCTCGGCGCCGCTTGCGCTCGTCAAGAAGGCGGGGAGCTTTGACGAGCGCTTCCGCGAATACGGCTGGGAAGATCTGGAGCTCGGGTTCCGGCTGCGCCGGCTGGGGATACCCTCGATCCTGGCGCGCGAGGCGCTTGTCTACCATTATAAGCCGCCGCTTTCGCCGGAGCAGTTCCCCAGGCTCACACAGCAAGCTCGCGCGCAAGCACGCACCGCGAAGCTGTTCTTCGAGAAACATCCGCATTGGCGCATCGCGCTTGCAACCGGCCTGCTGCGTCCGCAACTGTGGTGGAGTTCGGTGGCCCGCCGGAGCGGCTGGCCACGCATGCTGGAGAGGATCGCAGCGCCGGCGCAGCCGTCCAACCGCGTGCCGTTGAACCTTCGTCGCTGGGCCGCGCAGCGGCTGGCGCGCGCCGCATACTTCGAGGAACTCCAGCACGACGGATCGCCGCAGTGATGGCTCTCAACCCAAACGTGGCGGCGATGGACTACGAGCGCATTCTGCTCATACGGACGGATCGCGTGGGAGACATCGTGTTGTCGACGCCGGCGATCGCCTCGTTTCGCCGCTCGTGGCCTCACGCGCACCTCACGGGTTTGGTGACCGAATATACCGAGCCGGTGCTGCGCCATAATCCGGACTTGAACTCGCTCGTGGTGCTGCCCAAGAATATCTCGCGCGCCGGCGCGCTGCGGCAGCTGAAATCGCTCGGCACGATGGACCTAGCGGTCGCGCTCGCGCCAAGGACGGACGACCTCTACTTGGCCGGACTCTCGGGCGCGCGCAAGCGCATCGGCTACGTTTACCGGCGCAGGTACTTGAGCCGCGCGCTCGCCCGTATGATCCTCAGCGATTTTTGCCTGTCGACCGCCGATCCGGGTCTCGCGGATCGCTATCCCGACGAGCCGGTGCTGCACGAAGTCCGTCAAGTGCTTGCCCTGGTGACGCTCGCAGGCGGAACCCGGCTCACGGAAGAGCTGGTGCTGCGCATCGGTGACGACGACCGCGCGTACGCGCAAGCCACGGTTCCTTCCGGCGCGGTGATCGTGCCGCTCGCACCGCGTTGGATCGCGCCGAATTTTGGCGTCGATGCGCTGCGCACGCTGCTCGCGCGCTTGGTGCGCGAGCACAACGACGTCTTTGTGACATTTGGCAGCGAAACTGCAGCCGCCGCCACTACGCTGCGCGAAGGCCTCTCGGCGAAGAACATCACGTGGCTCGGCGATCTGCCCTTGCTGCGCTGGGCTGCAGTCATGGGCCAGGCGGGTGTCGTGATCACCGTCGACACGGGCGCCACCCATATCGCGGCGGCGATGAAGGTCCCCGTGGTCGTGATCTTCGAGCGCGAATACTATCAGCTCTGTTCCCATGAGTGGAGCCCCTGGCGCGTGCCAAGCGCCCTGCTGTGCAAGCCACCCGCTGGCGGCGACCTGTCACCGCTCATCGAAGACGTGCTTGCCGCCGCCGAGACGTTGCGCGACAACGGAGCAGTCGCTGCGTCCTCGTAAAGGCATGAACCAGCCAGAGCTTTCGGTCGTCATCCCAACCTACAACCGTCTGGACCGGTTACAGCACGTGCTGCCGACGCTCTTGAACCAAACCCTGGCGCCGGAAGCGTACGAATTGGTCCTTGCAGATTCGAACAGCAGCGACGGCACGGCGGACTACGTCACGGCTTTGGCGCGCGAACATCCCCAGCGCATTCGCCATCTCCCCGGCGCGTACACGAGCCGGGCGGCGGCGCGCAACGCCGGCATCCAAGCGGCACTCGGGCGAACGGTGCTGTTCACCGATGCCGACATTCTCGCCGCCGAGACATTGCTCGAACGGCATGCGCGACGCCAGCGAGAAGCGGCCGGGCGCGCTATCGCCGTCGTGGGCTGCGAGCTGCAAGTGACGAGTCTGGAAGACTATCGACGCCAGCGCGACGATGCGAGCGCACGCCGGCCGCTGCACCCGGCAAGCCGTCAGCGGCTGTCATGGCTGTACTTCTTGACGGGCAATGCGTCCGTGCAGCGGGAAAAGCTGCTGGAAGTAGGCGGTTTCGACGAGCAGTTCACGGGATACGGTCACGAGGACTTGGAATTGGGTTATCGTCTAGAAAAAAGCGGCGTGGAAATTTTCTACGATCCCGAGGCCGTGAATTTTCACTGGCATCCGGTTCCGTTTGCAGAGCAGGTCGGTCGCATGGAGCTGGCCGGCGTGTCCACCGTGCGCTTTTACCGCAAGCATCCCGACTTCGCTGTGAAGGCATATTTAGGAATGACCCCCGTCTCACTCGCTTTGCACTCCGTCCTGCAGGCGGCCGCGCCGTTGCGGCGCGCCCTCGAGAAAGCCGGCGCGCAAGGCTCGCCACGCAAAAACACGTGGCCGTACATCGCGCGGCAGATCGCGTATCAATATCATTACGTCAGCGGCATCAAGCGCGCGCTGCGCGAACCGGAAGCCGCCCAGTGACGGCCGATCCTCGCCTGCGCACGGTCGACTGCGGCAGCCTGACCCTTGCCGACGAGGGTCAAGTCGTGGAGTTGCGAGGCTGGGTGAACGTCGCCCGCGATCACGGCGGGCTGATCTTCATCGACCTGCGTGATCGCTTTGGCATCACCCAAACGGTGTTCGACCCGAGCGGCGCTCGTGAAGCCGCAGCGCTGGCAGCGACGCTGCGCTCGGAAGACGTCGTCGCCGTTCGTGGAACGGTCCGCAAGCGGCCGCCAGGCACGGAAAATAGCAAGCTCGCCAGCGGGCAGATCGAAGTGGCTGCAACCGAGCTGCAGGTGCTCAACCGTTCAGAAACGCCGCCCTTCCCTATCCACGCAGACGGGGAAGTGGATGAGAGCTTGCGTTTGCGGTTTCGCTATCTCGACTTGCGCCGGCCGCACATGCAGCGCAACATCATCTTGCGGCATCGTGCCATCAAGGCGGTACGCGACTATTTAGACTCCCAAGGCTTCTTGGAGATCGAGACGCCGATGCTCATCAAGCAGACGCCGGAAGGCGCGCGCGATTTTGTCGTGCCGAGC
>DATGHT010000050.1:0-4675 GCA_035307865.1 Candidatus Eremiobacteraceae bacterium
GGTGGGAGAGTTTGGGAATAGCCAAGCGTGGAGATGGGGAGCACATACCGGACGCGCGAGACCTTGAAGCACAGCACGTCGCTGCGCCGGAAATTGGGGTACATGCGCTCGAGCGCGCCCAGAAACTGCGCTTCGATCTGCTCGTCAGGCAACGCGAACGCGGGGTCGTCGGGCGCCAAGTATTTGGGCAGATAGACGAGCGCTTTACCATTGAAGTGCTGCGGCGACACGAGCGCCGACATCTCGATGACCGCGGTGAACGGCACCCACGCATCGGTGATGTTCGTGACGTAGTAGCCGGCGAGCGGTTTGCGCAAGACGAGCGACGCGCAGATGATGCCCTGATATGCGATGCCGCGCAGGCGAGCGGTTTCATCCGCGCGCAGCGCAGGGCAGAGCTGCGCCGCAACCGGACCGGGCGCGGTCACCACGACGCGGTCAAAGCACTCATCCGCGCCGTCACTGAAGCTGATCTTGAGCCGGCCGGCCGCGCTGGGCGCGATCGCTTGCGCCGGCCGGGCGCAGGCAATTTGCACGCCGCCGCTGCGCAGCATGCGTTCGAATTGCGCCAGCACGCGAGCGTAGCCGCCGGGGACATATCCGAACATCTCTTTCTTCAAGCCGGTGCGACGCGCGGCATACATGCGTGCGATGATCGCCCAGATGAAGGCTGCCGAGGTCTTGCGGTAGCTTTCCCCAAGTTTTGCGCGCAGCAGCGGCAGCCATAGTTTTTCAAAGGTTCGCTTGCCCGACAGGCGCGTCAACCAGTCCGCGACCGTGACGTTTTCCAGCGGTTGCCAATTCTTGAGATGCGAGGCGTACAGGATCGTCGCTGCCAGGCGCATCTTTTCGATGACGCTCAGTCCCGGAAAGGTGACGAACTCGCGCACGTTGGACATCGAATGCAGGCGGCCGTTGGTATAAAATCCGGTGCGCGTCTGCACCCAATCGATGCTCGCTTCCAGATCCAGTTCGCGCAGCAAGCCGCGCAGCGCGTGGTCCGAAAGCAGCGTGACGTGATAGTGCCGGTCCCAAACGAAGTCGTCGAGGCGCCAAGGCGACGCCAACCCGCCCAGTTGCGGTGCGCCTTCGTACAAGCTGACGCTGCAGCCGGCTTGGCGCAAGCGGTGCGCCAAGGTCATGCCGAGCAGGCCGCCCCCGACGATCGCCCACTGCTGTTGTGCTTGCGGCATAGCGGTTTGCCTACGCCGCGTCGTGCGGAAAGTGCGGTTCGCGAGCGACCGCGGACAACGGGCGCAATTCGCGCACGCTGTCGGGGCGCGCAAGCTCGTGCACCACGCCGCGCTCGATGAAGTAGGTCGACCCGCAGGCGCTGCAGCGCTGTTCGCACGGTTGATTGGCTGCGGGCGTAGCGAAGCGGACGAGTACCCTGCCGCAGCGGCATACGCAGCCGACGCTTTTCGCGGGATGGCCGATGGCTAGGTGAAAATCCGGAATCGACTTGGTCACGACCGAGCCCATGCCGACCATCGCGAAACGGCCGATGGTGAGATCCGATCCGATGACCGAGCGCGCACCGATGGTCGCGCCCTGCCGCACGAGCGTCGCTCGCGTGTGTTCATCCGGGCCAGAAGCGCGTAACTGCAGGAGGTCGGGAGTGGTGGCGCGAGGCGTGCGATCGTTCGTGAAAACGGTGCCGGCGCTGATCATGACACCGTCTTCGATCGTGACGCCGGTGCAGATATAGACGAAGGCGTTGATCTTCACGCGGTTTCCGATGCGAACGTCATAGGCGATGTGCGTTTTTTCGCCGACGATGCATTCGTCACCCAAACGGGAACGGCAACGGATGTGGACGTGATCCCAGATCGCGCTGCGCGGTCCGATGCGGACGTCTTGTTCGATGATAGCCGTGGAGTGGATGCGCGTCAGCATGAGCTCAACTCCCCGCCGCTGCCGCGAAACCGGACAGCGGCTGTTTCAGCAGTTCTTCGCTGCGCACGGTCACCCAACGATGGCTGCGCAGCGACCGGTATGCGGCCGTGATCGTCTCGACCGACGCAAGCGCGTCCTCGGCCGTGATCAGGAGCGGTTCTTCGCCTTTGATGGCGCGGCAGAAATTGTCGAGCTGGGCGCCGAGCGCGGCCACCTTGTTGTAGCCGTTGCCGAATCGCACCCAGGTACCGCCGTGCGCCGAGCAATACTTGGAACCAATCCAGTCGAGCGCAATAGTGCCGTCGGAGCCGCAGACGCGAATATAGGATTCAGTCTGTTTATTGATGCTCCACGAGAGGTCGATCGCTGCCAGCACATTGTGCTCGGTGCGCGCCACGACGTGCGCCGTGTCTTCGACCGGCAGCTGCTGAAAGCGCGCAGCCTCGGAGGCCGCGATTGTGACGATGGGACCGGTCAGATAGCGCACGATGTCGACCGAGTGCGTGCCGTTGTCGATGATGACGCCGCCGCCGCTCTCAACCGGGTTCGCATGCCAGCGCTTGGCCATTTCGACGCGCGACGTAAAGGCGTTTTCTATGGACACGACCTCACCGATGAGACCCTGTGCGATGTAGTGTTTGGATTTGACGACGTCATCGACATAGCGAAATTTTGAACCCATCGTGAGCAAGGTGCCTGCCTCACGGGCGGCTTGCAGCATGCGCCGCGCGCTCGGCACGTCGATGGCGAGGGGCTTTTCGCAGAGCACGTGTTTGCCGGTACGCACCAAATCCAAGACGATCGGACAATGCGTCGCAGGCGTCGTGCAGACGAGCGCGGCATCGAAAGAACGACCTGCGAGCAATGCACCGTGCGAGCCGTAAGCCGGTGCGCTGAACTGGGCGGCGAGCCGCCGCGCCGCGTCCAGACGGACATCAGCGACTGCGACCACTTCGGCCAGCGAGTTTATTGCAAATGCTTCCGCATACGACTGGGCGATCGTGCCGGCTCCGATAATCGCAAATCGCAGCTTTTTTTGCACGTTCACGCGCAGCTCCGCAAGCGCAGTGCCGCCTCGCGAATGCAGGCGCCGATATAGTCGACGTGCACGTCCGTGTAGCGGTCGTTCCAGGGGATCACGATGATACCGTCGAGCGCCGCAAACGTGCCGGGGAATCGCTCCGCGCCGTAATCCAGAGCCTCCGGCCGCGCCAGTGTGAACGGGTAGCGGCTGTGACCGAACGTCCGCTGCTGCGCGAAGACGGCGCAGCGGAAGGCCGGCTTTTGAATGTAACGTGGTGCCGCGCTGATGCCGCGTTCTTTGAGGCGTGCCGCTACTTGCGTGACGCCGTCAGGCAACACTGATTTATTGACGCGAATGCAATACTTCCAAAAGACGTGGCGGCTGTCCGCACGAACCTGCGGCGCTTCGATGCCCGGTACGTCCGCCAACAAGCGAGTGAGCTTTTCAGCCAGCACGATGCGCCGGCGCACGGCAAAATCGAGCTTGTCGAGCTGCGCGACCGCGACCGCGCCTTGCAGCTCGCTCATGCGATAGTTCAGAGCAAGGAAGTAGTGGTCGGGATCGGGATCGCCGTAGCCCCATGCCTTATTAATGAAGAGTTCGATGCGGCGCGCGAGTGCGGGATCGGACGTGACGGCCAAACCGCCCTCGCCGGTCGTGATGTGTTTGCCTTGCTGCAGGCTGAAACAGCCGATGCGGCCCATGGTCCCAACGAAGCGGCCGCGATCGCTGGCCAGAAAGGCCTGGGCGCAGTCCTCAATGACCGGGATGCCTCGTTCGGCAGCCAACTCCAGGATCGGCGTCATATCGCACGGGTTGCCGAAGAGGTGCGTGACGATGATGGCTTTCGTGCGGCCGCTCAAGCAACGACGGATCGACTGTGCGGTGAGGTTGCACGACGCGACGTCGACGTCTGCAAAGACCGGAATCGCGCCCTGATAGAGAATCGGCGCAAGCGCGCCCATATCGGTGATCGGGGACGTGACGATCTCATCCCCGGGTTCCGGATCGAGAGCTGCGAGCGCGCAGTGAATGGCGGCCGTTCCGGAGGCGCAGGCGTACGCATGCTCGACACCAAGCATCGCGGCGAACCGGCTTTGCAGCGTGCGCACAAAGTTTCCCTTCGTGCTTGTCAGCGTGCCGCTGCGGATCGCTTCGCTTAGCAGCGCGAGCTCGTGGTGATCGAGGTTGCGTCCGCTGGCGTCTTGGTCGGACGGCAGGCTCATCGGCGCATTCGTGTCGGCGAGATTATGCACGAGAATGGGTTCCCTGATCTTGCAGCGAGCTGCGCCGCGTGAGCGAGCGAAGCTGGCGAATATAGGTCCCGGTGAGAATGGCCAGAAACCCGAGGCTCAAACCTTGCACCGCCATGGTCGCTAACGTGGTGTCGACGACGACCGCGCGGGAGGGCCGCAGCAGCAGCAACAGCATCAGCACGAACGGCAGCAGCCCCGGTATGAGCCCGGGGATCACGAAGAGCATTGACGGGCGATAGCGCAGACCGCTTCCCAGTACCGACCAAGCATGTTTGAGAATACGCATGCTAGAGCGGCGCTTGGGCGGGGTCGCCGCGCTTTCTGGTGGCGGCGCAGAGCGCCACTCCAAGCGCGCCGGAATTTCAACGACGCGCATGCCGCGTTTCAGCGCCGCAAACACGAGCTCGTGGTTGAAGTCCATTCCGTCGGCTGCAACGTCGAGCGTGCGCAGCGCGCGCGTGTCGTATGCGCGAACCATACCCGTGAGGGTGGCAACGGT
>DATGHT010000051.1:0-2662 GCA_035307865.1 Candidatus Eremiobacteraceae bacterium
TATACGGAGGGCAGCTCGCCGCACACAACGCCTTCACGCTGCTGCGCAAGCCCGCGAACTTAGACCTGCAGATGGCGCGCGCCGTCTTCACAGATCCCAACGTGGCGATCGCTGGTCTCACCGAGGGACAGTGTCTGGAGCGCGGCATCGAATACGAAAAAGCGACCTACCCGTTTGACGATTTGGGCAAGGCCATCACCGCCGAGCTGACGGAGGGGTTCGTGAAGATGCTGGCCGGGCGCGACGGCCGCATCCTCGGCGTCAGCATCGTCGGGGCGGAAGGCGCGAACTTCATCCACGAGGCGATTGCGTTGCTCTACTTCAAGGCCAACGTTCGCGACGTTTTGGAAATGCCGCATCTCCACCCGACGCTGGCCGAGATCATTACCTACCCTGCGGAAACGCTCACCGAACGATTGAAGCATCAAAAACATGTCCTCGTCACGCCTTGAGAAACCGCACCCGCGGCAGCGCCGTCCGGCTGCGGCCCGGCGCGCGAACGTCACACCGGATTTGCCGCTCTATCGCGAACCCGAGCTCTACGACATCGCGTTCGGGTTCCGCGACGTACCGCAGGAGTGCGACGGCATTCTGGCATTGGCGCGCAAGCACGGCGTGGCTCAACCCGAGTCGCTGCTGGAACTCGCCTGCGGCCCGGCGCATCATCTGCGCGAGCTGGCTAGCCGCGGGCTGCGCGGTGTCGGCGTCGACATCAATCCGCTCATGCTGCACTACGCGCGCCGGCTGTGCCGGCGCGACGATGTGGTGGTCGAATTCGAACAAGCCGACATGCGCACGTTCGCGCTGCGGCAGCGGGTGGACATGGCGCTTTGCTTGTTCGATTCCTTTGCGCTGTGCGTCAGCGACCGCGACGCGATCATCACCTTGCAGCGCGTCCACGCAGCGCTGAAGCGAGGTGGTTTGTTCCTGATCGAGTTCTCCCATCCGGCTGATTTTTTTGGCAGCGGCCGTTCACGCACGATGGATCATTGGACGGAGCGGAACCGGCAGCTCAGCGTCAAGACGGAATTCCGCTTTAGCCGCTTCGACGCAGTGGCGGAGACCTTCGTCGCCGACCTGAAACTGCAGGCGACCGACCGCAAGAGCGGCAAGCGCGGCCGCCGCGTCGCGATGCGCTGGTTACAACGCATGTGGTTTCGCAGCGCGGTCGAGTACGTGACGCTGGCAAGCGGTTGTTTCGATCTCGTTGGCTGGTACGGAGATCTCGACCCCGGCGTTGCGCTGACCTCGGGGGCCAAGGCTTGGCGCATGGTCGCCGTGTTGCGAAGGCGCTGACGCACGTGGTTCGCGTTGTCGCGGTCCATGGACTTTGGCATGAGGAGCTGCGCGCGCGGCTGGATCCCTCCGTGGAATTCACGGATGTTTCCGGGTGTGACCGGCAACAGCGCGACGCTGCCCTGGCAGACGCCGACGTCATCATCTCGGTCATCTTTGACGCGGAGATGGCGAGCGCCGCGCGGCGCCTACGGTTGCTCATCTGTCCGGCCGCCGGCACGGAGCGCATCGATCGCAGCGCGCTGCCGAGCGGGGTGCGGTTGATCAATGCGACGGGTCATGAGATTCCCATCGCCGAGCACGTGCTGGGTGCCCTGATCGCATTGCGGCGTCACTTCGGTGCGGCGGACGCGGCGTTGCGCAACGGCGAATGGCGATACGGATATCAGAATCCGGAGCGCATGCTCGAGGAGGTGCACGGCAGCAACCTGGGGTTGATCGGTTTCGGCCGGATCGGCCAGGAGGTCGCCGTGCGGGCGGCGTCGTTCGGCATGCACTGCGCCGCGCTCACGCTGCACCCGGAAAAACATGAGGGCGCGGCATTGCAGCTGGCGTGGCTTGGGCAGCTCGGCGACGCGCACGAGATCGACAAACTGGTGGCTTGGTCGGATGCCGTCGTCGTGTGCTGCGAGCTATCGCCGCAAACGCAAGGCTTGCTCGACAGCCGGCGCTTTGGTCTCATGAAGCCGACCGCAGTGCTCGTCAACGTCGCGCGCGGCGCGATCGTCGTAGAAGATGATCTGTACGAGGCGCTGCGCTCGCGGCGCATCGCGGCGGCCGCATTGGACGTATGGTACAACTATCCGCATCGCTCGCAAGAGCAGGCGCAGCCCTCGGCACGACCGTTCCACGAGCTCGACAATGTCTTGATGACGCCGCATTGCAGCGGTTGGACGGAAGGCAACAAAGAACGCCGGCTCGCCTGGTTGTCGCGCACCATCAACAGCTTTGCCGCCGAAGCGGCGCGCTCACGCTAGCAGGCTGCGCGCGCGCGCGAACACGGCATCCAATGCCGCCTGCGTGAGCTTGCCGGTGTTCGTGTTTTGGCGGCTGGGATGGTAGCTGCACACGAGCATCAGCGGCCGCGCGTTCTCGTGCTCGAGCTTGTATTCCAATGCGTGGCCGAAGCGCAGCGGACGGCTGCTGCTCGCATAACCGCGCTCGCGCAGGTGCCGCGTGATGATATCAAACGCGATCTTGCCCAGCGGCACGACGACCCGCACGTCGCGCAGCGTGTCGAGCTCGGCGCGCAGATGCACGGCGCAGTTGGCGATCTGGCGCGGAGTCGGTTTGTTGCCGGGCGGTGCGCAACGGATGGCGGCGGTCATGAAGGCATCCGACAATGCGTAGCCGTCGCCGCGCTTGA
>DATGHT010000052.1:0-4044 GCA_035307865.1 Candidatus Eremiobacteraceae bacterium
GAAGGAGCGGGTGAAGCACTTGAAGCCTAGTGAATTGCGCGCCTTGCGCGAGCTCACCACGAGCGAACTCGAAGAGAAGCTAGCTGCCACCAAGGAAGAGATGTTCAATTTGCGCTTTCAGCTCGTCACCGGTCACTTGGAAGATCATGCCACGGTCTCCAAGCTGCGGCGCCGCATCGCCCAGCTCTACACCATTCTGGCGGAACGGAAGCTGGCAGGCTGAGCATGGAACAGACACAAGCGCAAGCCCGGCTGACACGCCGCTCGAAAACGGGGCGCGTCGTCTCCAACACGATGAAGAAAACGATCATCGTCGTGACGGAGTTGCGCACCGCGCACCCGACCTACGGCAAGACGGTGCGCCGCACGCACCGCTTCGCAGCGCATGACGAAAAGAATGAAGCCGGCATCGGCGATCTCGTGCGCATCGCCGAAACACGCCCGCTCAGCGCGACCAAGCGCTGGCGGCTGGTGGAGATTTTGGAGAAAGCCAAGTGATTCAAGCCCAGACGCGGCTGAAGGTTGCCGACAATTCGGGCGCCCGCGAGATCATGGTGTTCCATGTGACGGGCGGCTCGCGGCATCCGTACGCCTACGTCGGCGACGTCGTGGTGGCGACGGTGAAGAGCGCGATCCCCGGCGCAGCCGTCAAGAAAGGCAACGTGGTCAAAGCCGTCATCGTCCGCCAGAAAAAGAAGATGCGCCGCCCGGATGGTTCGTTCATCCGCTTCGACGAGAACGCAGCCGTGCTCATCAACGAGCAGAAGAACCCGCGCGGCACGCGTATCTTTGGTCCGGTCGCGCGCGAGCTGCGCGAGCGCGATTTCATGAAGATCGTTTCCCTCGCGCCGGAGGTGCTCTAACATGCCACACGTGCGTCTGGCTGCCGGCGACACCGTCATCGTGCTCTCGGGCAAGGACAAGGGCAAGCGCGGCAAAGTGAAGCTCGTGCGGCGCCAGTCGGGTATGGCCGAAGTGGAAGGCGTCAACGTGGTCAAGCGCCACTCGAAGGCGACGCCGAAAGCCAAGGCCGGCATCATCGAAAAAGAGCTGCCGCTGCCAGTCGGCAAGCTGATGTACGTTTGTCCGAAATGCAACAAGCCCTCGAAGCTCGCGGTGCGGGCGACCGCGGGCGCCAAGGAGCGCATCTGCCGGCGTTGCGGCGAGCCCGCCGAGCGGCCGGTGAAGGCATAAGAGCATGAACCGACTACACGAGCATTACGACAAGAAAGTCGCTCCCGAGCTTTTGAAACGCTTCGGTTTCAAGAACCGCATGCAAGTGCCGCGCTTGAAGAAGATCGTCATCAATATGGGCGTGGGCGAAGCGGTGGCCGAGCCGAAACAAATCGAGGAGGCCGTCGCCGACCTGGTCGCGATCTCAGGCCAGAAGCCTGTGGTGACGCGCGCCAGCAAGAGCGTCGCGACCTACAAGCTGCGCGCCGGGATGCAGATCGGTGCCAAGGTGACCTTGCGCGGCGAGCGCATGTACGCGTTTTTCGACAAGCTCGTGAACATCGTGCTGCCGCGCATCCGCGACTTCCGCGGCATGTCGCGCAGCTCGCTCGACGGCCGCGGCAACTACGCGCTCGGCTTGAAAGAGCAGCTGGTGTTTCCCGAGATCAACTATGACAAGGTCGCGCACGTGCGCGGCATGGACATCGTCATCGTGACGACCGCATCCAACGACGAGCATGCGCTGGCGTTCCTTCAAGAGATGGGCATGCCGCTGCGCAAGGAAGGCGCCGCCGCCTAAGCCGCGGCCGGAGGAGATATGGCAACAACCGCCCTGGTAGAGCGAACCAAACGCAAGCCGAAGTTCAAGACCCGTCAGCGCAACCGCTGCAAGGTGTGCGGACGGCCGCGCGGTTACCTGCGCAAATTCGGTTTGTGCCGCATCTGTTTTCGCGAGCTCGCCCATCGCGGTTTCGTTCCCGGCGTCACCAAGGCGTCATGGTAAGTAAGAGCAGAGGACCAAAGAATCGATGGCAACAGTGACCGACCCCGTCGCAGACATGTTGACGCGCATCCGCAATGCCAACATCGCTCATCACGAGCGTGTGGACATTCCGGCGTCGCGGCTCAAGAAAGAAATCGCCAAACTGCTGAAGGCTGAGGGCTTCATCAAGAACTTTGAAGTCGTCGCGGCCAAGCCGCGCGACCTCATCCGCCTCACGCTCAAGTACGGCGATCATCGCGAACGCATCATCAACGGCCTGCAGCGCATCAGCCGCCCGGGGCTGCGCATCTACTCGCCCAAGGGCGACATTCCCAAATGCATGGGTGGTTTGGGCCTCGTCATCCTGTCGACGTCCCAGGGCATCATGAGCGGGAAGCAAGCGCGGCGCATGAACTGCGGCGGCGAAGTCATGGCCTTCGTCTGGTGACGAGCGTATGAGCAGAATTGGAAAAATGCCGGTAGAGGTTCCGAGCGGCGTCGCAGTGGCGGTCGCCGAGCGAAAGGTCACGGTCAAGGGTCCCAAGGGCGAACTCAACCTCGAGTGCGCCGAACCGATCGCGGTCCAAGTGAACGGGTCGGTGGTGACGGTCACGCGCCCGGACGATCAGAAGCGCCACCGCGAGCTGCATGGCCTGACGCGCACGCTCATCGCCAATATGGTGAATGGCGTGACGCGCGGTTTCACGCGCAACTTGGAGATCCAAGGCGTGGGCTACCGCGCGCAGATGCAAGGCCGCAACCTGAACTTGGCGTTGGGCTTCTCGCATCCGGTCGTGTTCCAGGCTCCGCCGGGCATCGACATCAAGGTCGAGGGCACGAACAAGATCCATATCAGCGGCGCCGACAAGCAACAAGTCGGCCAGGTTGCTGCGCAGATCCGCTCGATCCGGCCGCCTGAGCCGTACAAAGGCAAAGGCATCCGCTACGAAGGCGAGCGCGTGCGCCGCAAGCTCGGCAAAGCCGGCAAGACCGCCGGGGCGAAGAAGTAGGGAGCGACATGGCAGTCACCAAGAGCCGCAATCAACTCCGCGTCCGCCGGCATGCGCGCGTGCGCAAGCGCCTGGTCGGCGTGGAAGCCCGCCCGCGCTTGTCGGTCTTCCGCAGCCTGCACCACATTTACGTGCAGCTCATCGACGATACGACCGGGCGCACGCTGGCCGCGGCTTCGACGCGGGAAAAAGAAGTCGCCAAGGGTTTGGAGTCGTTGAAAACGATCGGCGCGGCGGAAAAGATCGGCAAGACCATCGCAGAGCGAGCGAAAGCGCTCGGGATCTCCCAAATCGTTTTCGATCGCGGCGGCTACAAGTATCACGGCCGCATCAAGGCCCTGGCAGACGCGGCGCGCGGCGCCGGATTGGAGTTCTAAAGGAATGGCCCGTATTTCTGACGGCTCGGGTCTGGAAGAGCAAGTCGTGCGCGTCAATCGCGTCGCCAAAGTGGTAAAAGGCGGCAAGCGGTTCTCGTTTTCCGCGCTCGTGGTCGTCGGCGACCGCCAGGGCCGGGTCGGCTACGGCTTGGGCAAGGCACGCGAAGTGCCGGAAGCGATCCGCAAAGGTGTCGAAGACGCGCGCCGCTCGCTGATCACGATCAAAATGGTGGGGCGCACCATTCCGCATCCCATCGAATCGCATGTGGGCTCGGGCCGCGTGCTCATGAAGCCGGCCAGCAAGGGAACCGGCGTGATCGCCGGCGGCCCGATGCGCGCCGTGCTGGAACTGGGCGGCGTGCACGACATCCTCACGAAGTCGCTGGGGTCGAACAACCCCATTAACGTCATTCAAGCCACGATCGCCGGATTGCGATCGTTGCGCACCATCGAAGACGTCGCGGCGCAGCGCGGCAAGACCGTCGACGAAATTCTAGGGAGAACGGCCAACGTTGAAGCTGTCGGATCTTAAACCGGCCTACGGGTCGAAAAGCAAACGTGTGCGCGTCGGGCGCGGACACGGCAGCGGCATGGTGAAGACCTCGGGCAAGGGTGGCAAAGGCCAAACCGCGCGTTCGGGCGGCGGTAAGGGCCCCAACTTCGAGGGCGGACAGACGCCCTGGTCCCGGCGCTTACCGCAGCGTCGCGGCGTGTCGCAAAA
>DATGHT010000053.1:0-2233 GCA_035307865.1 Candidatus Eremiobacteraceae bacterium
TTCTTCGCCTCGTGGTGCCAGCCGTGCAAGGCAGAGGCGCCTTCCATCGGCAAGATCGCGCACGATTTCGGCAAGCACAACGTGGTTGTCATCGGCATCGACGAGTTGGAAGCAAACGAACAGGCGAAGAACTTCGCCACCCAATACAAGCTGCCGTATCGCATCGCGGTCGACAGTAGCGGAGAGGTCGGCGGCAGCTACGGTCTGATCGGATTACCCTTGCATGTCTTCATCGCACCGGACGGCACCGTGGCGATGCACCGTGAGGGCGAGATGTCGGAAGCACAGATAAGGGCGGAACTCCAAAAACTCAGCCACCACTAGGCTCGTCTGCGGGCCGCACATCTTTTAGCGACGCGCTGAGGTCTATGGTGCGCGGGACCTCATCGGACGAGGCAGTCACGATCCACGCGACCAGCGCGGCCGTTCCGAGCAGGATCGCTCCCAAAAACCACGCAGCGCTGGGAAGCTTCCAAACATGTCGACTGCTGACTGAATAGGCGAACACTCCGCTAAACAAGCCGGGCCCGACGAGCATGCCGACGCTGCGCAGCATGCCGATCGCGCCTTGCAGTTCGCCTTGTTCGGTGGGCAACACGCGCCTTGTCATGATCGCTTGCGCTGAAGACGATGCCAGCATCCACAAGCAGCTGACCGGAAGGCCGATCCAAAAAAGCAATTGCGAAGGCCCGAAGAGCACAAACCCGGTTGCACCCGAGAGCAACCCGGCGGCGAGCGCGCGCCGCTCGCCGATGCGCGAGACAACCGGCTGGATCACCGCCGCGGAAATGATGATCGTGATGATGCCGACCAGGGCGAGTGAAAGACCGATGGTGCGTTCATCCCACGCGTAGCGGTAGATGGTGTAGAAGACGAAGATCGTGGGCAACGCCTCATGCGCGACGTAGCCGATGAGATTGACGATCGACAAGCCAAACAATTCGTGATGCCGGCGCAGCAGGCCAAGCGCGCCGATGGGATTGGCCCGCCGCCAGGTGAACGGGCTACGCAACGAATGCGGCAATGATTCAGGCAAGACGAAAAGTCCGTAGAGAAAGTTCACCATGCTCAGCGCCGCTGCAACCCAAAACGGCAAGCGCGGATCGATGTTGCCTAAAAAACCACCGACCGCCGGGCCAACCACGAAGCCGATTCCAAAACACGCACTGATCATGCCGTAGGCGCCGGCGCGGCGTTCAGCCGGCGTGACATCGCTGACGTATGCGCTCGCCACCGCAATGCTCGAGGTCGTGATGCCCGAAATCACGCGGCCGAGGAAGAGCCACCAAATCGTCGGAGCCAACGCCATCACGACGTAGTCCAAACTCGTGCCCAAATTGGAAAGCAGGATGACGGGCCGGCGGCCGACTCGATCCGACAACACGCCGAGAATCGGCGAGACGACGAATTGCAGCACTGCCCACACCGTGCCGAAAACACCGCCGATGATTGCCGCACTGGCAAACCTGCCGCCCTGAAAGTTCAAGATGAGTTTGGGCAGCACGGGCACGATGATGCCAAGCGCCAGCATGTCCAACAGCACGGTGATGAAGACGAAGACGAGCGCCGCCTTCTGTTTGCTGAGCATACGTCACGCCGGTTTGCGCACGCCTAGCGTTGTCCTTGAGGATAGGAGCAAAGGCATATTATCAGAATAGGCCTCGCCTCTCATCCAAAAAGAGGAGCGCACCATGCCGAAATTCATGATCCGGGGTTCGTACAGCGCGCAAGGCAACAAGGGCGTCATCAGCGGAGGCGGTGGAACCGCTCGACGCAAGGCGGTCGCCGCGGCGATCGAAGGCGGTGGCGGAAAACTGGAGGCCTTCTACTGGGCGCTGGGTCCCGAGGATTTCTACCTGATCTTGGAAGCACCAAACAATTCTGCCGTGGCGGCGGTGTCGATGGCGGTCATGGCGTCAGGCGCAATCGAACACTGCCATACGACTCCCCTGCTCACGGCAGAAGAAGTCGACGCGGCAGCAAAGCTGCAAGTATCTTACAAAGCTCCCGGTCAATAGGAATGGTTGACGTTTAGGCCGGACTTCGTTCAGCGATACAAGTAGGGATCGGAAAGCCAGTCGACGATGGTTGTGGCTGCGAGAGCTGCGCCCTCTTCGGTTAAACCGAAATCCAGAACGCCGCCTCTATGACCAAGAGCCGCGTTGGGTTTTACAACATAGGAGAGTCTGGCTTTATTCGTCATGGCGCTCAGCGTGACGGTCAGCGCCTGTCG
>DATGHT010000054.1:0-5387 GCA_035307865.1 Candidatus Eremiobacteraceae bacterium
AAGGCGACGTACGCCCTGCTCAGCAACGGTCGTGTCGCTGTTGTGGAGTTGGCTCAAGCGAGCGGGCTCGCGCTCGTGCCACCCGGCCACAACGATCCGCTGACGGCGACGACCTACGGGACCGGGCAGCTCATCGCAGCCGCGATCGCGGCACACGCGCAGCGCGTCATTCTCGCGATCGGCGGCAGCGCCACCAACGATGCCGGCAGCGGAGCGCTCGCGGCGTTGGGAGCGGCGTTCACCGATGCGGACGGCAAGCCGCTGCCGCCCGGCGGCGCCGCACTCGCCCGTCTCGCTTCCATTGACACAAGCGAACTCGGGCGCCGCCTGCAAGGCGTGGCGATCGAAATCGCAAGCGACGTGAAAAACCCGTTGTGCGGACCGAACGGCGCAGCGGCCGTCTACGGGCCGCAAAAGGGTGCGTCGCCCGCCGACGTGCGAACGCTTGACGCCGCGCTGCGCCGGTTTGCCGACGTCGCCGCCGCCACGACGGGGGTGGACGTGCGCGATGTGCCTGGCGCCGGCGCGGCCGGCGGCGTGGGCGGCGGCTTTCTTGCGCTGGCGCACGCCGTGCTCCGGCCGGGAGCACAGCTGGTCTTGGAAATGCTCGACTTCGATCGCCACTTGGAGGGCGCGTCGCTCGTGCTCACGGGCGAAGGCAAAATCGACCGGCAAACAAGGTCGGGCAAAGCGCCGCAAGCGGTCGCAGCAGCGGCCAAGCGCCGCCGCATTCCGGTGCTGGCGCTTGCCGGCAGCATCGACTGTCCGCCGCACGAGCTTGAGGTATGCGGAATCGTCAGCGCCGCGTCGATCGTGCCCGGGCCGATGTCGGTGGAAGATGCGATGGCGCGCGCAGAAGAGCTGCTCGAGGCGGCGGCCGAGCGGCTAGCGCGGACGCTGACGATTAGGTTAGGTTGATTTTCACCGGCGTTGGAACGCGCCGTTGATTTGAGGGCAACAGCGAGTTCAGGGGCCTAGTCTCCGCCCGCTCCACCAAGATTTCCATGATCGCCTGCCCGAGCTTCTTGATGTCGTGGCGAACGGAATGGCTTTCTGAAATAAAATCCCCCGTCACGGGCGTGACGCCGTACGAAAGCACCCGCTCGAGATCGGGCATCACCGGGAACGCTCCATCGCGTTCGTACAGCGGCAGCAGGCGGTTGGGTTGTTCGATGTTGACAAGCGCATGCTCGAACAGACGCCGATCCGTCGCCTCCAAAACGGCACGCACGTGATCGCTTGCTGCCATGCCGGTGGTTTCGCCGGGTTGAGTCATGATGTTGCAGATGAACAGCTTCATAGCTTTGGAGCGTTCGATCGCTTCGGCGATCCCTGGCACGAGCAGGTTCGGCATGATGCTCGTATACAGGCTGCCGGGACCGAGCACGATCATGTCCGCGCCCAGAATGGCTTCGAGCGCCTCCGGCAACGCGTGGCAGTGACTGGGGATCAGTCGCAGGCGTTTGATCGGCAACGCTGATTTTGAGATCTGCGTTTCGCCTTTGACGACGCTCCTGTCGGCGAGCGTCGCCTCGAGCGCCACGTTGGCAAGCGTCGAGGGCAGCACGCGGCCTTTGATCGCCAGCACGCGGCTGCTCTCCTTGATCGCACGGTCAAAGTCGCCCGCGATACCGCACATGGCGGCGATGAACAAGTTGCCGAAGGAGTGGCCCGACAACCCGTCGCCTTCGTTGAAGCGGTATTGGAAAAGATCCGCCATCATCGACTCGCTGTCGGCGAGCGCGACCAGACAGTTACGGATGTCGCCGGGCGGCAAAACGCCGAGCTCCGCGCGCAGACGCCCGCTGCTGCCGCCGTCGTCCGTCACGGTGACGATGGCCGTCAGATTGGACGTGTACGCTTTCAAGCCACGCAACACCGTCGAGAGGCCCGTGCCGCCGCCGATCGCCACCAGCCGGTAGCCGCGGTTGAGCTGGCGGCGCTCGTAGATCACTTCGATCAAGCGCTGGCCGTCTTGCGGGCTCACCGCCGCGACGATCGAGCGCATCCATTGCCGGATGCCGTAGTAGACGAGCGCCAGCCCCACGACGATGAAGAAGCCGGCCAGCAGCCACGGCGAGAGCTTGTGCGCGAACAGGCTGTCGATGCTCTCGTTGACGTGCAAGTTGAAATCTTGCAGGTTGAGCAGCCTGCCGAATCCGTCCAAGAACAAGAAACCGCCGAGGAACGAGACGAGCAGCCAGCGTTTCAGCTTCATGCCCGGCGAGAGCCAGCGCAACAGCCGGTTCAGACGCGTCGGTTTCTCATCGTTGAGCATCGCGCAACTCCACGAATGCCTTGATGCCGCGCGTTTGCAGATGGCGCGCTAGCTCGTTCGCGATGTACACCGAGCGATGGCGTCCGCCGGTGCAGCCGATGCCGATGGTCAGATTCGATTTTCCCTCGCGCAAGAATTGCGGCAGCAAGAAGTCCAGGAAGCGTTCCAATTCTTTTTTGAACGCCTTGACTTCTTCGGCGCGATTGAGGTAGGCGACGACGGACGGATGGCTGCCCGTCAGCGGCTCGAGGTCCGGCACGTAGTTGGGGTTGGGCAAAAAGCGCACGTCAAACACAAGATCGGCATCGAGCGGCACACCGTACTTGTACCCAAACGCGACGATTGAAACGGTCATCGCGCGCTGTTCGGCGATGCCGCTGATCGCGTGCGCCAGTTTTTCCTTCAGGGCCGACAGCGTGAGTGACGAAGTATCGATGATGACGTCGGCGGCGTCGCGGATCGGCTTGAGCTCCTCGCGCTCGGCTGCAATGCTCTCGCTCACGCGACCGCGGTCGGAAAGCGGGTGCTTGCGCCTGGTCTCGGAATAGCGGCGCACCAAGACGGCGTCGCTTGCGTCCAAGAAGACGACCCGGTAGGGGATATGGTCGCGATCGAGCGCGCGCAAGTTCCCCAGCAGGTCGCCGAACATCTCCTCACCGCGGATGTCCAGCACCACCGCGACGTTCCGCAGGTTCCGGCTGACCGCGCACAACTCCGCAAACTTGGGAATGAGACTCGGCGGCAGATTGTCGACGCAGAAATAGCCGAGGTCTTCCAAGCACTTCGCCGCTTGGCTTTTCCCCGCACCCGACATGCCGGTGACGATGACGAAGTGGACGCCGCTCACCGCGACCGGTTCGAGGGAAAGGGTCTGCGCAGTCCGCTCCACTGGCAATGGATCCACCTTCCCTATATTGGCGCACGGGGCGGCGTGACCCCGCCGCCGAACAGGCCAATTGGATATGAAGATATTCCGATTGGAAGAGGCTAACGCGCTTTTGCCCAAGCTGCGCCCGCTCGTCGCCGAGCTCGTGATCGCGCGGCGCGATTTCGCGATCGGCCTGCTCGAGGCGGAGGCGGCACAGCGCATGCAGTCGGAACCGCACGGAGCGGGGCGTTCCTCCACGCTCTCCGATAACGCGCGCGGCTTGCAGGCTCGAGCCATCGCCTTGGTCGACGAGATCCAAGCCTACGGCTGCATCGTCAAAGATTTGGACCTGGGACTGTTGGACTTCCCAGCGCTACGCGCGGGTCAGCTCGTGAATCTCTGCTGGAAGATGGACGAACCGCTCATCGCCTTTTGGCATCGCATGGACGAGGGCTTTGCGTCGCGCAAATCGTTGTCACGGCGTCGTATGTAGTCTTCTCCGCTCAATCCGCCGCGCGCCGCACCTTCCAAATATTTTCGGCGGGCCAGCGGCGCGCCCACGACTTTGGCACGAACCGTTCGTACGATGTCTGCGCCTCTTCAGAAGGCTGGATCTCCACGAGGTCTTCGATGACGAATCCGTGACGGCGAAAGAGACGAATCCATTCACCATAGGGCAATTGGAAGCTGATGGTGTCACCGTCGTCGATCGTGCGCAGGCCGAAATAGTCGCGTTGCAGACAAACGTCGGTGACCTCTTTGTCTGCGTTCCAACACAGATCCAAAAGCGGCGTTCCCATGTTGAAAGCCAGCAGTCCACCGGGCCGCAGCAAACGGGCGGCTTCCGGCACGGTGAGAGAGGGGTCGGCGAACGTCATGGCGCCGTGGTCGCAGAAGACGATGTCGAACGCGCGATCGGGCGATGGAATTTTTTCGGCATTGACATGCAGCAGCGGAAAGTCAACGCCCGCCTCACGCATGAGCTGCCGGGCGTGCAGCAGCTGTTGCTCTGAAAAGTCAGCTCCGACGACTCGGGCGCCGCTCCGGCACAATCCGATGGCCCACTGCGCTGCGCCGCACCCAAACTCCAAAACATCCAATCCCGCGACGTTTCCCAGAACCTGCAGCACGCTTTCGGGCACGTTCCAGACGCCCCAGCCTGGCGGCTTGCGCCAATCAAGCTGGGTCCCGTGTCTGGATTGATAATCTTCGCTCGTTCGCTCCCAATAGGCGCGATTCTTCACCATATAGCGTGGCAAGGTCATCGTGGATCGGACCCCGAGTAGCAAGCGAAGCGAAAAAAGCAGAGCCGAGCGTGCCTGTAAGCCGGATTCTGTACCGCCCCGAATGAGGCGGTGACGACCATCTCTCTGTGGGCGTCCGTCGCCGGACGCCTCGTGCGACGTGCTGTGAGATCAGACGGGCAGCCTGCACCGCTTGCGCGGCGATCTCAACGGTCTTGCTCCGAGTGGGGTTTGCCCGGCCGGCATCTTTCGATGTCGCCGGTGCGCTCTTACCGCACCATTTCACCCTTACCGCAACCGATCGCTCGGCGCGGCGGTTTGTTTCTGTGGCACTTTCCTTCGAGTTGCCCCGACCAGCCGTTAGCTGGCACCCTTGCCCTACGGAGCCCGGACTTTCCTCAGGTCTGTTTGGACCCGCGGTCGCCCGGCACGCTCGGCCTTCTTATTATAGCACGCGGCGCACGTCTTCCGGCGCGGGTTGCGAGGCCGTTCAGACCCGAATCACGCGGCGATACAATTGCAGCAGCGGCGCGATGAGCACGTTCGCGGGCGACGACCAAGGCCGGCCTCCGAAGTCGACGCCGACCGCCCTGGCGATGAACAGCGCGTCGCCGCTCAGTGACTGTTGCGCGATCTTCGGCCGGCTGCAATAGAAACCACACATCGCTTTGACCGCAAAGGAATGCTCGCGCGGCTGGTTCGAGCGTTCGGCCGCCGCCAACGCTTTGCTGCCGACGAGAGCGATGCCGTCGCGTGCCGCGGCCGCATCCCGGTAGCAAGCGACGAAGTTGAGCTCCCCGTGCGCCCGGTCTTCGGCTTGATCGATGAAGTAATCGAGCAGGATGTGAAAGGCCGACACGTATGGGAAGTACGTCTCGTACAGCGCGCGCGCTTGCGCCTCATCGCAGCCCTGCGCCGCGGCGAAGGCGAGCGCGAACGTCGGCATGGTCGAGCCGCAGGCCGCCGCGCCTTCCCACCATGCCAAGTCCGCTGCCAC
>DATGHT010000055.1:0-2020 GCA_035307865.1 Candidatus Eremiobacteraceae bacterium
ATTTCGCTCGAGTCACAAGGATGAATCGTGGGTCGCGGCGCTCGGCGCGCTGCTGGATGCCGCGGCGCTCCTCGTGACGGTGGTCGACGGCGTACCAACCGGAGAGGCGCGCCTGTTTCTCGACGTCGGCATGCATCTGACCCACGACCTCGCCTCGTATTTCATCTTGCCTGCAACGACGTGCTCGCGCCCGACCAGCAGCGAACGCGATGCGATCTGCTCGCGCCTTACCGCTGCCGGATTGCGCGTGCATAATGAAGCCGCAGTGTGGGAACAATTCAACGAGTTGCGCGAAACATACGCGGACCCGCTCGAGGGCATCGGAATACGCTGGCTTCATCCGACCGCACAGTTGCTAGGCGCGCGCACGCCGATGCCCGGCCATAGCTCCTAACTCCGAGGATAGGGACAAGGAGAGGCGACGGGTACGCAGGAAACCGGCCAGCCCGTTGGGGCGGAAGCCCGGAAAGGGAAGACATCATGCAAAACGTGCTGTCCCCAACGCTCGAGAGAGCTGATCTTCTCGATTGGTACCGGCGAAATCGCGAGCGCTCGTTGCAGCTCTTCGACATGATCGATCCGGACGCGTACTACTCCAAGCCGATCCCGCTCCGCCATCCGATCGTGTTCTACGAAGGCCACCTTCCGGCGTTCAGCTTCATCACGCTCGCGCGGAATGCGCTTGGCCGGCCGTCGATCGACGCGCAGCTCGAAAAGTTGTTTCAGCGCGGCATCGATCCCGCCGACGAAAAAGCGGCCGCGGCTCATGCCGTCGCCGCGTGGCCGAGCCGCCAAGAAGTGCGCGCCTTCGGACGCGCGTGCGATGAGGCGATCGTCCTTGCGATGCTCGAGATGCGCGGCGCGCACTCGGGTGATTTACCGGTTCAGGCCGCCTACACGATCCTCGAGCACGAGCAGATGCACCACGAAACGCTGCTCTACATCTATCACCAGCTGCCGTACCATCTGAAGCACCGGCCGGCGAACGGAGCGCCGCCCCCGGATGCAACCCCGCCGCAATATGCGCGGGCGAAGGTGCCCGCAGGATCGGCCACGCTCGGTGCCCGCCGGGGCGAGACGTTTGGATGGGACAACGAGTTCGAGCAAACTGTTGTGGAGGTGCCCGCGTTCGAAATCGATGCCCACAGCGTCACCAATGCAGACTACCTCGCGTTCGTCAAGGCCGGGGGGCCGGTGCCCTCGTTTTGGTCGGAGAAAGACGGACGCTGGTTGCTGCAATGCATGTTTGAGGAGGTGCCGCTGCCTGCGTCCTGGCCCGTCTACGTGACGCACGAGCACGCGGCCGCGTTTGCCGAGTGGAAAGGCATGCGGCTTCCCACCGAAGCCGAGTTCCACCGCGCGGCGTTCGGCACGCCGAGCGGCGGAGAGCGCGCCTACCCGTGGGGCGCCGAGCCGCCGTCATACGCGCACGGCAACTTCAATTTTCACACCTGGGATCCCGAACCCGCCGGCTCGCACCCCGCCGGGGCGAGCGCGTGGCGCGTCCATGACTTGGTCGGCAACGGCTGGGAGTGGACGGCATCGACGTTTCGACCGCTGCCCGGCTTTGCGCCGATGCAAACCTATCCGCAGTATTCGGCGGACTTCTTCGACGAGCAGCACTACGTCGTGAAGGGCGCTTCGGCGGTGACCGCTCGCGAGCTGATTCGCCGCAGCTTCCGCAACTGGTACCGGCCGAACTATCCGTACGTCTACGCCAAGTTCCGCTGCGTGGCGTAGCAACCGGGATGCTGGCGCTCTCCGAGGCCGACGTCGCCGCGGTCTTGTCCATGCGCGAAGCGATCGACGCCGTCGACGCTGCGCTCTTGGCGCAGGCCGAGGGCACGGTCGATCAACCGCTGCGCATCATGGCGCGATCCCCGGCGGGCATCCTCGGTGCGATGCCGGCCGCGATCGGCGCTCCGAGCAAGTCGCTGGGAGCGAAGCTCGTCACGTTTTTTCCAGGCAACGCGGCCCGCGGCGTGCACACGCACAACGCCGCGATCGTGTTGTTCGACGC
>DATGHT010000056.1:0-5557 GCA_035307865.1 Candidatus Eremiobacteraceae bacterium
AGATTCTGCTGCAAGATCGCCGCGATTTTCGTGGAGGCGCTGCTGCCGGCGGTTTCCACGACGACCGCCGACAGCCGGCGGCCGTTGCGATAACGGAACCCGTCCGCACCCAGCTTGTATCCGCCGGCCTCGAGCTCCGCCGCTGCGCGAGCCGGATCGAAGGCGTAGTGCGGCACGTTGGGCGTGTACGCCCATGACCAATGCGGCAGGAACTCGTCGGCCAGCACGCCGGCGCCGTTTTCGACCTTCTGCAGTATGCCGTCGCGATCGAGCGCATACGCGAGCGCATGACGGACGTGCACGTCATTGAACGGAAAGCGCTGCGTATTCGTCACCGCGATCAGCATGCGCAGGCTGGTGCTCGACATCGTGCGCATGCCAGCGAGCGCTTCCAACTCGCGCAAGCGCGCGGGACCGGCGTCGAAGTCGGCGTCGTTCTCGTGCGTTTGAAAGCGGACGAGCTCGGTCGCCGTGGAGGGCTGCGCTTGAAAGATGATCTGTTGCAGTTTCGGGCGCCCGCGCCAGTAGTGCTGGTTGGCGGTGAAGATCATGCGCCCGTTGCGCTCCCACGATTGCAGCACGAAAGGCCCTGTGCCGATCGGATGCGAGTTGAAGGCGGAATGATTGAGATCGCTTTGTCCGGCGATGACGTGCGCGGGCATGACCGCGATCGGCCCTTCCTGGATGCCCGAGAAGAAACGCGTCGTGAACGGTGCGTAGGCGCGCTTGAGGCGAACGAGGATGGTGTGCGAGTCGAGCGCGTCGATGCCTGCGACGACGTCATAGCCTTCACGGATCTGCACGTTGTTGAGCGGGTTCATCACCTGCTTCCAGGATTCGATCACGTCCTGCGAGGTGAACGGTTGCCCGTCCGACCAGAAGACGTTTTTGCGCAGATGATAGCGGATGCTGAGCCCGTCCGCGCTGATGTCGCCGTTTTCCGCGGTGGGGATGCGTTCGCACAACACCGGAATGACGTTGCCCTTGTCGTCCAGCTGCACGAGATACTCGAGCGTGTAGGAAGCGAGCTGATAGCCGACGTCTGCGCCGGTCAGCATGGGGTTGAGCGTCGACGGGTCCGAGATGTCCGAGAGGCGCAAGACGCCCGGTTGCGTCCAAGGATGCACGCCGTTGGCGCCCGGACCGACCGAGGTGCTGACGCGCGAACAGCCCCCGCCTCCCAGCAGCACCGCGGCGAAGAGCAAGGTTCGAACGAGCGCAAAACGCATGGCCGCCCCTTCTGCGGTGGAAACGGCAAGCCCTTACGGGGACATGCGGCCGCGACCGCTAATCGCCTTGCGCGAGGTTACCGCGTGCATGATCGATTGTAGCTTAACGGCAGAGCAAACGGCGCTCGTGGAAAACGTGCGCCGCTATCTGCATGAAAACGTTGCGCCGGATGTCGCCGCCTGCGACAGCGCCGGCAAACCGCTGCCGAACGCGTTTGAGAAACTCGCATCGCTGGGAGTCGTCGGCGCGCCGTTTCCGGAGCGCTATGGCGGCGCGGGGCTCGACTACGTGACGCTCGGACTGTTGTGCGAAGAGCTCGAGTATTGCGATACCTCGCTGCGCACCATGATGTCGGTGCACATCGGGCTGGCCGGCTGTGGCATCTACCAGTGGGGCAGCGAGGAACAGAAGCAGCAATTCTTGACGCCCTTGGCTTCCGGACGCAAGCTCGCGGCGTTCGGCCTGACCGAGCCGGATGCGGGCTCGGACGTGGGAGCGATCCGCTCGACCGCCCGCCGCGAAGGTGGCGATTACGTCCTCAACGGATCGAAGATCTGGATTTCCTGCGCGACCCAAGCCCAGATCTTTTTGGTCTTCGCGAAGACGAATCCGGACGCGGGCAAACGCGGCCTCAGCGCGTTCGTCGTCGAACGCGAAGGCGCCGGGAGCAGCCTGCACTCGTTCTCCATCAAAAACAAATACGGCGTCCGCGCCGGCGACACCGGCGGCCTCTCGTTCAGCGAGCTGCGCCTGCCGGCAAAGAACCGTCTGGGCGAAGAGGGCGAGGGATTTCACATCGCGATGACGTGCCTTGAGAACGGGCGCTATACCGTCGCAGCGGGTGCGACCGGCCTCATCCGTGCCTGCCTGGATGCCTCGGTCAAATACGCGCAGGAGCGCAGCACGTTCGGCGTTCCCATCGGCAAGCACCAGCTCATCCAGGAGATGATCGCCAACATGACCGCCGCCTATGATGCCTCGCGGCTGCTCTATTTGCGCGCAGGCTGGATGAAGAATCAAGGCCTGCGCAACACGCGCGAGACGGCGCTTGCCAAGTGGTTTGCCTGCGACGCCTCGAATCGCGCCGCCGACGACACCTTGGAGATCCACGGCGCCTACGGCTTTTCCGACGAATATCCCGCGGCACGCTTTTTGCGCAACTCGCGTGGCGCTGTCATCTACGAAGGCTCGCGCGAGATACAAAAACTCATGCACGGCGAATACGCGCTCGGGTACCGCAAGGACAAACCGGTGCGTTGCGAGTTGCCGCCGTTCACACCACCGTAGCGCGCAGGACTTTGCGCCTTCCGTCTGCTAGAGCGCATCCTCTTTTCCACTGAAGCAAAGGACACATCACTATGCCGGATATCAAACGCGTCGGCGTCTGCGGCTGCGGGCTCATGGGCTCGGGCATCGCGCAGGTCGCAGCTATGGCCGGATTCGACACGAGCGTGCTCGAGGCCGACAAGGCCGCGCTCGACAAGGGCATGGCGGCGATCAAGAAATCGCTCGACAAGTTCGTCGAGAAGGGCACGCTGCAGGCTGCCGACCGCGATGCCACGCTGGGGCGGCTGAAGCCCACCACGGATGTCGAGGAGCTAGCTGGTTGCGACCTCGTCATCGAAGCGATCATCGAGAACATGGCCGCCAAAAAAGAGCTGTTCAAAAAGCTCGATTCGTTGCTGCAGCCGCACGCGCTGATCTGTTCCAACACCTCGAGCTTGTGCATCATCGAGATGGCGGCCGTCACCAAGCGGCCGAAGCAAGTGGCCGGCTTGCACTTCTTCAACCCGGTGCCGCTCATGAAGCTCGTCGAGGTGGTCAAGACGATCGTCACGAGCCGGGAAACGATCGACACCTTGTTCGGTTTCGCGAAGAAAGTGGGCAAGACGCCGATTTTAGCGCAAGACACGCCCGGTTTTATCGTCAACCGTTTGCTCGTGCCGTATCTGCTGTATGCGATCAGGCTGTATGAGTCGGGCCTGGCATCGAAAGAAGATATCGACGAAGGCATGAAGCTCGGCTGCGGCCACCCCATGGGGCCGCTCACGCTGCTCGATTTCGTGGGGTTGGATACGACGTATTACATCGCCGAGATCATGTTCGACGAGTTCAAAGACCCGATGATGGCGCCGCCACCCTTGCTGAAACGCATGGTGTTGGCGGGTTGGTACGGCCGCAAGAGCGGCAAAGGGTTCTACAACTACTCGTAAGCTCGCGCGTACCCGTGAAGTTACGCGCCGCTGAAGCGCGGCGGCCGTTTTTCCAAGAAGGCGGCGGTCCCTTCACGCGCGTCGGGGCTCACGGCGATCGCGCCGAACGCTTCGGCCTCGATCTCGAGCGCCGCGTGCAGATCGGTTTGCAGACCTTTGTGAATCGCGCGCTTGGTCGCGGCGATCGCCCGCGGCGCCTTGGCCGCGATCAGGGTTGCGATGCGCTTGGCCTCGGTCATCAATTGCTCCGGCGGCACGACTCGCTCCACCAGATTCACTTGCTTGGCCTCTTCTGCCCCGATCGGTTCACCGCTGAGCAGCAGGTAGGCGGCCATCCCCTGGCCGACGAGCCGCGGCAAGCGTTGGGTACCGCCGAACCCCGCTATGATCCCAAGATTCACCTCGGGTTGTCCGAGCTTGGCGGTCGAGGAAGCGATACGAATGTCTCCGGCCATGGCGAGTTCGAGGCCGCCGCCCAGCGCGAAGCCATTGATCGCCATGATCACCGGCAAGCGCGAATGTTCCAAGCGTTCGGTGATGACGTGGCCGGCGCGCGCTTTCTGCGTCGCCGAGGTGGTATCGGTCAATGCGTTCAGTTCGCCGATGTCGGCACCAGCGACGAAGGCCCTTTCGCCCGCACCCGTGATGATCACCGCCCTGACCTCCTTGTCGGCTTCCAAACCGTCGAACGTCTTGATCAATTCTTCAAAGACGGTTGCGTTGAGCGCGTTGAGCGCCTTCGGGCGGTTGATCGTGATGACCGCGACCGGACCGTCACGCTCGACGATCAACGTTTCGAAGGCCATCGCTGCTTGAGATTTCATGACACTCCTTTAGAGCGATTCGACGACTGCTGCGATGCCTTGACCGCCGCCGATGCACGCGCTCGCTACCCCGTACTTCCGCTTGCGCCGGCGCAGCTCGTGCAGCAACGTGTACGCCAAGCGCGCACCGCTTGCGCCGAGCGGGTGGCCAAGTGAAATCGCGCCGCCGTTCGGATTGACCCGTCCGGCCTCGAGCGAGAGCTCGTCCATGCAGGCCAGCACTTGCGGAGCGAACGCTTCGTTGATCTCTACGAGGTCCATGTCGTCCAGGCGCAGATCCGCTCGTTCCAACGCTTGCGGGATCGCAAATGCCGGCCCGATGCCCATGACGTCCGGATCGACGCCGACCACCCCCCAGGCGATCAGCCGCCCCAAGGGCTGCAAGCCGTCGCGCTCGGCCTGCGCCATGCTGGTCAGTACGACCGCAGCCGCGCCATCGGTGATGCCGCTGGCGTTGCCGGCCGTGACGACACCGTCTTTTTTGAAGCGCGCCGGGAGCTTTGCGAGCTTTTCCAACGAGGCGTCCGGCCGCGGTCCCTCGTCCTTGTCGATCAGCGCCGAGCCTTTGCGATCGCTGACTTCGACCGGCACGATTTCCTCCGCATAAAAACCGTCGTTCATCGCTTTGACTGCCGCCTGCTGCGAGCGCAGGCTGAATTCATCCGACTGCTCGCGCGTGATCTCATACTGGCGTGCGAGATTTTCCGCCGTGATCGCCATCGGCATGCCGTTATAGCTGTCGGTCAGGCCTTCCCACAGCGAGTCTTCGAGTTTGCTCATGCCGAGCGGCAAGCCCCAGCGAGCGCCGCGAATGACGTGCGGCGCCTGGCTCATGTTCTCCATGCCGCCCGCGAGCACGTACTCTGCCTCGCCGAGCAGGATCTGTTCTGCGCCGCTGATGATGGCTTGCAATCCCGAGCCGCACAAACGATTGAGCGTCAGGCCGGGAGTCTCGATACGGCAGCCTGCCTTGAGCCCGACATGGCGCGCCCCGTAGATCGCGTCCGCGCTCGTCTGCATGACGTTGCCGAACACTACTTGATCGATCTTGTCCGCTGCGACACCGCTGCGCTTGAGCGCGCCTTTCGCAGCGGCCACGCCCAGGTCGATGGCCGTGACGTCGCGCAACGCGCCGCCGAAATTTCCGAACGGCGTGCGGGCGCCGTTGACGATGACCACCGACTTGCCGTTGTTCGACATCGTTATTTCCTTGCTGCGACCGTGTCAGGCTGTGCGATGACGAGCTCGTCGCGCACGAGGTTCCCGATCTCCGACGTCTTCATGCCGCTG
>DATGHT010000057.1:0-5123 GCA_035307865.1 Candidatus Eremiobacteraceae bacterium
ATGCGCAGCGCTTGGAAGGTGCGCGTGGCCGGATGAATGCGCTGGTGCGCAGGTCTTGACATTGGCAACGCGCTCCAGACCGCAGCCAGCAGATCTTGGGTCATCCAGGTTTGCACGCGTGCACGCCGTCGTACGATGGCGCGCGCGATCGCGCGCGCGTGACGTTCGTTGCCGAAGTCGCGCAAGATTGCTTCTAGTTGCGCGGCGTTCAGCGTCTGCAACAGATCGGCTGCGCTTGGGCCGCCCGTCTTCGGATTCAGACGCATGTCCAGCGGCTCGTTCCGTTCGAACGAAAAGCCGCGCTGCTCCGCGGCGAGTTGCAATGACGAGATCCCTAGATCGTAGAGGATGCCGTCGATCTCGCGAACGCCCGCGTCGTCGAGGAGCGTCGCGACGTCGCCGAAATTCCCGTGGGCCGCTGTTAGTCGTCCGGCGTAACGGCGTGCCATGCTTTCCGCTCGGCCGACGCTCGCGGGATCGGCGTCGAGCGCGATCACTTTGCTGCCGGGCACAGCGTCAAGGAGCGCAGCAGTATGCCCGCCTGCGCCAAACGTGGCGTCGACGAACACTTTTTGTCCAGCCCCGCCGGCTGCTTGCAGCAAACTCACACACTCCTCAACCATGACTGGCGTATGGCTAGTAGAGTCCAAGCTCAGTCATCAGTTCCGCCATGCCATCCGGCGCCGCATCCGCGGATCGCCATGCTTCAAGCGACCACACCTCGACACGCGTCAGCGCTCCGGCCAACACCGTGTCGCGCTCGATGCCCGCGATCTCGCGCAAGCCTGCGGGGATCAGCAAACGGCCTTGCGCGTCCAGTGAAACTTCTTCAGTGTGAGCGAACAAATGCCGCACGAACGTCCGGTATTGGGCGTCCTTGCGCGGCGCGGTTTCGAGCTTGCTGCAAAACTCCGCCCAGGTCGGCTCGGGATACATAGCCAGGCACGGCTCGGGCGGTGCAATGGTCAGGACGAAATGATCGCCCAAACGGGCTCTGAACCGGGCTGGTATCGTCAGACGGCCTTTGTCGTCTAGGGAATGTTCGTATCGCCCCGTGAATTTGGGAAATGCCGTCATGCCTCAGCCACTCTACCCCACTGAGTTCCACTTTGTCCCACTATACCTGATGAATCGGCTATTTGTAAAGTAATCTGAAGCTTTGAGCGCTACGCACGTATGTGCGTATATAAAGGAAGACGCCGGAGTGGACCGGCGTCTTTCCCGGACTGTTGACGGCTTCGGAGTTAGGTCGCCGAGATGGTGATAGCCGCTTTAGCGGTTTTGGCCCTTACCTGCACGATCGCGGTCGATTGGCCGCCCGCGGCAAGTTCCATGGTCCACGGCCCCCCGGTCGCGCCCAGGGGCGCGACCAGGAGCTCGACCCGCTTGCGGCCGCCGGCCGGCAGGTTGAAGCTCACCTTGAACGGATTGCAAACCGTCCCGTAGCAGAACGACAGCAGCCAGTGTTGCGGCAACCCGGAGGCCTTCAGGTTGATCGAGCGGGTCTGCTGCGACGGGTTGCGCACCATGACGTACACGTGCGCCGGACTTGTGGTCTTGCCGTTGGCGTTTGCAGAGCCCAGCCGATCGATGGCGATTTGCGCCGGTTCCAAGGCGGCAAACTGCTCGTCGGCTTGCTGGGCTACGATAGTGGACGGGGCCGCGGCCGAGGCTTGCTGCAGCAGGGCCGCAGCTGCAGCGGAGTTGCCAGCGAGGAGATCGGTGCGAGCCATCTTCAACCACACGCGACCAAGCTCATAAGCGGCGCTCTTCGACTTGGGGTTGCGGGCGTATGCGTCTGAAGCAAGCGCCAGCGCCTTGCGCTGCGCTTCCAGCGCGGCATCATAGTTCTTGAGCGCATTGTTCGCAGAGGATACCGTCAACCAACTTTCCGGATCGGTCGGGGCGATGTCGGCTTCCGCCTTGGCGAATGCCGCGGCCTTCGCATAGTCGCGCAATTCGTACGCCGCCAGATACGCGCCATCGTACGCTTGCGTGTCTTTGGGAGCCAGCTGCATGGCGACCGCGTAAAGCGACGCCGCATCGCTGAACTGCTCGTTGTCCATGTCGATCTGGGCGCGCAACAACGCCGCCTGTTCTTGATCGCTGGTCGCCGAACTCGCGCCCGCGAGCCCGGCTCGCAACTCGTATGCATCCGCCAGCTGCGCGTTGAGCTTGCCGCGGATCTGCATCTGTTCGAAATAATTGATCGATGAGGCATCGGGCGAAGACAACAGGTCGTCGATCTGCTTGTTCGCATCGACGCCGGTCTTGATAGCCGTATCAAGGGCTTTGGGATCAGGAACACCCTGCGCGCTTTGGCCGCTGCCCGTCTTCGCTTGGCCCACGAGTTGCGCGATTGTCGCCGTCGCATTGGTCGCGATCTCGTTGAACTTCTTCGCCGCGCTCGTCTGTGGCAGCGGCGTGCCTGCCACGACCGCCGCCAGCGCTTGATCGAGTACCTTCACGTCGAGCTGGTCGACTTGACGGTAACGGATGATCCCCTTGCGATCCAGGACGTAGGTGGTGGGGATCGCACGCACGTCGTAGTTGCGCTCGACCGCTCCGTGCTCGTCGAGCACGATGGGATAGCGGATGCCTTTGGCTTTTGTGAACACCGAAACCAACGCCGCGCTCTCTTCGTCGTCAACGCCGATGAAGATGACGCCGCGCGACGCATACTTCTTTTCCGCGGCGATGAGATCGGGAGTTTCTGCGCGGCACGGCGGACACCAGGTCGCGAAGAAGTTTATGACGACGATTCGGCCGCGGGTCTGTGCGAGTGACCACGCTTTCGAATCCAACGATTGCAAAGAGAACGCCGGAGCCGGCATGCCCTCTTGTGGCGCGCTTGCAGCGCGGGCGGCTTGTGCGCCGGCGCCGATAGCGATGATCGCGGCGCTTAGGACCGCGGCGAGAAATGATTTGCGCATTCGTGCGTCCTTGTGACCCCGTGCTGTTACGCGAGCCCCGTTCTGCCAGATTCAGGCGCCCGCCTAGGTTGCTTTTTCATATTGAACGTGCTAGATTTTGTAAGGTCTGTGCCAATTACCATTGGCGCGGATCTTTATCATTTCCAAACAGTGAAAACTGGGGGCTATCGTGGCATTTCAAGACCGCACCCTAACGTGCCGTGACTGCGGCAGCGAGTTCACGTTCACGGCTGGCGAACAAGAGTTCTATGCGCAAAAAGGCTTCGAGCATGAACCCACGCGCTGCCCCCAGTGCCGGCGCGCTCGCAAACGTGATCGCGGCGGGGGTGGCAGTGGAGCCGAACGCATGATGTTCGACACGGTGTGTTCTCAGTGTGGCGCGGCTACCCAAGTACCTTTTTCTCCCCGGCCGGACAAGCCGGTCTATTGCCCTGATTGCTATCGCTCCGTAGCCGGGAGGCGAACCCGCGGCTAGCGCTCCGTCTAGGCGCACCCTCCACCCCTGACGAACAAACCATACTCGACCGATATACCGTTTATAGAGTATGGCTTCTACACGCTCGAAAACTCGCGACTTCATTCTCGTTCTGTTGAGCGTCGCAACCGCCGCGGTCGCAGGCTGCAGCGGTGGCGGTTTCCTGCCGTTTGGCACCGGACCGCACGCGATGGAGCAAGACCGGCTCAACGCGATCGTTTCGCAGGCGTCACGCGCCAACAAGGTGCCATCCGGACTCGTGCGCGCCGTTATCACGCAGGAATCAGGCGGCGATCCATCTGCGATTTCGGGTGCGGGCGCGATGGGGTTGATGCAATTGATGCCGGGCACCGCGACTGAGTACGGTGTCGCGAATCCCTTCGATCCGGAAGCCAACGTCGCCGCAGGCACTGCATATCTGCATGATCTGCTCGTGCGCTATCATGGCAACGTCGCGCTTGCGCTCGCCGCCTACAACGCAGGCAGCGGCGCGGTTGCAAAATACAAAGGCATTCCACCCTATGCGGAAACGCGCGACTACGTCAACAACGTCACCGCGTTGTATCGCACCGCGACCAAGCGCTAACGCTTAGCGCGCGGCGCGTGCTCTCAAGCGTCCCAGGATAGCAGCGGAAACCGAAGGAAGTGGCGGCTTATGTCCACGCCGAGCGAAGCTTCAGCCCCGCGCGCGCGCCCGCCAGGCTTGTTGCCCGCATCGCCGGGTGTGTCCGGACAGCATGAAGCGCAGTTAGACTGGTCGTCGCCGGACGAGCTGCCGCCGGGGCCGTCGCCAGTCGCGCACGAGCGGCGCTTCCCGCTCCAGATCCTGGATCGTTACGTTCTGCGCGAGATAATGGCACCGTTCGGCTTTGCGGTCGCGGCCTTTACGTTGTTCCTCCTCATCAACACGTTCTTTTTGGCTGCCGAGTACGTCATCAACAAAGCCGTGCCGTTCGTGTACGTGATGCGTTACATCGTGTTGCAGGTGCCATCGTTCGTCTACTTGATTCTCCCCTTCTCGACGCTCTTCGGCGTGTTGCAAGGGTTCGGGCGGCTGGCCGGCGACAACGAGCTCACCGCCATGCGGACGAGCGGCGTCGCGCTGCTGCGCATTGCGCGGCCGGCCCTCATCCTGGGCGTGGCACTGACGCTCATCGCCTTTTTGACGAATGAGTACGTCGCACCCGAATCGCAACACAAATCGCAAGCGGTGTTCCGGCAAATCGCATATCATTCCAGCCAGCCGATCATCCAGCCCGATCAGTTCATCCGCACCGAAGATGGCCGCCACAGCATTTATGTGAGCTCGATCGATCCGCAATCCGGCGTCATGCACAACGTCCAAATCTACTCGCTGGGGAATGGATACTTCCCCGAGACGCTGACCGCCGTGACCGCGCGCCAGCTCAATGGCCAGCTCGTGCTCTACGACGGCGTGCAGACGCTGTACAATGCCGCCGGCCTTGTGACCAAACAGCAGCGCTTCGCGACGCTCGAATTTCCGCTGGCAGACGCATCCATTCTTTTCGAGGGACCGCGCGGGCCGTTTGAAATGAATTCGCGCGATCTTGCGAAGGAGATCAAAGCGCGGCGCGCCACCGGCGACGACATCCGCCAGCTCGAGATCACGCTGCAGCAGAAGTATGCCATGCCGGTCGCCTGCCTCGTCAGCATTCTCATCGCCCTGCCGTTGGGCGTTCGTTTCGGCAAGCAGG
>DATGHT010000058.1:0-4391 GCA_035307865.1 Candidatus Eremiobacteraceae bacterium
GTGCTCGCCGGAGCGAGCGGGAGCTACGCACTGCCAGCCGTGCCCCCAAGCGTACGGGTGCGCAGCGTCGGGCGAGTCGGCGACGCGGAACTCGCGTCGCTCTATGCTCGCGCCTCGCTGCTTGCGCACCCCTCGCTGTACGAAGGCTTCGGATTGCCCGTGCTGGAGGCGATGGCGGCCGGAACTCCGGTTGTCGCGAGCGATATCCCAAGCGTGCGCGAAGCCGCAGGCGATGCGGCGGAATTCGTAAAGCCGGGCGACGCGGCTGCTTTCTCGCAGGCCTTGCAGCGCGTGCTGACCGACAGCTCGTTGGCGGCGGGCTTGCGTGCGCGCGGAACGGCTCGAGCTGCGACCAAGAGTTGGGACCTGACAGCCGAGCAGACGCTGCACAGCATCCGGCGCGCCGTCGAAGAGAGCGGCGAATGAACATGACGCTGTTCAAAGCGTTCGAGGATGCGCCCCGTTGGCACGCTGCTCTGGCGATCCGCGCGCGAGTGTTCATGGAAGAACAGGGCGTGCCCGAGAGCGAGGAGCTTGATAGCCACGACACGAGCGATCCCACATGTACTCACGTACTCGCCGAGATCGACGGTGTCCCGATTGCCACCGGGCGCATTTACGAATCAGCGCCGGGGGAAGGCCGGATCGGGCGGATGGCAGTCTTAGCCGAGCACCGTGGGGGCGGGAACGGAATGGCTATTTTGGACGTTCTTATAAAGGAAGGCCGGCGGCGGCGTTTGCGAAGCCTTGTCCTGGACGCTCAGACCCATGCGGTCGGTTTTTACACCAAACGGGGCTTTGTGGCACAAGGGGAGACCTTTTTGGACTGCGGCATCCCCCACCAGCGCATGCGCTTGGGGCTGCCTTGACTCTACGAACCTTTGTGCTATAATCTGAGTCTGTGCCCAGCTTGGACGATTGCAGCGGCCGACGGTAACGGCTAAAGGATTTCGGCTCACTTTAGCGCTCCGGCCCAAAAAGCGATCGTCTTGATTTTCTTTTTTGAGGGCTTTGACGCCCACGCCTAACCCACCCGTGCTGTTTTTCGGCAGCCACGTTTGAATTTGTAACGCATTTACTCTGCTGCGCCTCGGCTTGGCGCGGCCTCAAGCGAAGGTGCAACCTCGAAGATGAAGACCACACGCGAAACCAAAGCAAAGACCACCAAGACCCGCGTTCCTAAAGACGGCAAAGTCGCGAAGGAAACTAAGGCGGCTCGGGACGCTAAAGCAAAAGTTCTCAAGGCCAAGGCCGCCGCCAAGCGCCGCAACCAAGTCATCGCGCGCAACGTCGCCCGCTCGCGCGCACCTCGTCCGTTTGCCCGGCTTGCCCGCCTGACCGACCCGCGCGCGGCGCTCGAGGCGTTGACGGAAACCAAAGGCGTGATCAAGGCGGTGGAAGGAGCCGGCACCGATCTGCGTCCGCCGGCGGCACGTGGCGAGCGCTACACCTTCGCCAAGATTCCGCACGTCCTCGACATCCCCGACCTCATCGAGCTGCAAAAAGATTCGTTCCACTGGTTCATCACCGAGGGGCTGCGCGAAGCGTTTGCCTCGATCTCACCGATCAAAGATTTTACGGGCAACCTGGTGTTGGAGTTCGGCGAGCACAGTCTGGGTGAACCCAAGTACACGGTAGAGGAGTGCCGCGAGCGCGACATGACGTACTGCGCGCCGCTGCGGGTGCGCGTCCGCCTGATCACCTCGGAGTCGGGCGAAATCAAAGGCATTCCGGACCAAGAGATCTTCATGGGCGACTTCCCGCTTATGACCGACAAAGGCACGTTCGTCATCAACGGCGCCGAGCGCGTCATCGTGAGCCAGCTCGTGCGTTCGCCCGGCGTCTACTTCTTGCAGGACACCGACACCAACAGCCGGCCGATCTACACTGCGACCATCATCCCCAACCGCGGCGCGTGGATCGAGTTCGAAACCGACAACGGCAGCAAGAACGACACGACCGAGGGCACTATCGGCGTGCGCATCGACAAGAACCGCAAGATCATGGCGACGACCTTCGTGCGCGCGCTCGACTAGAAGTATGAAAGCGACGAGGCGCTCAAGGCCTTATTTGCCGACCCGCGCAGCGGCGAAGTGCCGGCCATCATTTTGAATTGCCTGGAAAAAGACAAGGACGTCAAGACGCGGGAAGACGCGCTCAAGGAGATCTACAAGAAGCTGCGCCCCGGCGAGCCTGAGAACGTCGACAACGCCGAAACGCTGCTGCGCAACACGTTCTTCGACGAGAAGCGCTACGACTTGGGCTCGGTTGGACGCTACAAGCTCAACCGCAAGCTCGAGAAGCAATTCGCGATCATGAACTACGACGCGCCGCGGCTCGAGGAAGTCAAAGACAGCCACGGCCGGGTGAAGGAAAAGGCAGTCCGCCACCTCACCCGCGAGGACTTGATCGCCGTGCTGCGCCACCTCATCGACGTCGTCGAAGGCAACCAGAACATCGACGACATCGACCACCTCGGCAACCGCCGGGTGCGTTCGGTGGGCGAGCTGCTGCAGAACCAGTTCCGCGTCGGGTTGCTGCGCCTGGAGCGCGTGGTGCGCGAGCGCATGACGGTGCAAGACATCGAAACGGTCACGCCGCAGGTCCTCATCAACATCCGGCCCGTCGTGGCCGCGATCAAAGAGTTTTTTGGATCGAGCCAGCTGTCGCAGTTCATGGACCAGACCAACTCGCTGGCGGAGCTGACGCACAAGCGCCGCCTCTCGGCGTTGGGCCCGGGCGGCCTCTCGCGCGAGCGCGCGGGCTTCGAAGTGCGCGACGTGCACCACAGCCACTACGGCCGCATCTGCCCGATCGAGACCCCCGAAGGTCCGAACATCGGCTTGATCGGCTCGCTTGCCACCTACGCGCGCGTCAACAAGTACGGCTTCATCGAAACGCCCTACCGGATCGTGCGCAAGGGTGTCGTCACGGATGACATCATCTATCTGACCGCCGACGAGGAAGACCAGTTCCGGATCGCTCAGGCCAACTCCGAGCTCGACGCCAAGAACCGGCTCGTGGGCGAACGCGTTGTCTGCCGTTACGCGGAAGAGTACATCGAAGCGTCGCCAGCCGACGTGCATCTCATGGACGTGTCGCCCAAGCAGATCGTCTCGGTCGCAACCGCCCTGATCCCATTCCTCGAACACGACGATGCCAACCGTGCGCTCATGGGCGCCAACATGCAGCGCCAGGCAGTGCCGCTTTTGGTACCGGAAGCGCCGCTGGTCGGCACCGGCATGGAGTATCGCGCTGCCAAGGATTCGGGCGGCGTGGTCGTCGCCGAGGAATCCGGCGAAGTGCAGTCGGTCACGGCCGAACGCATCGAGATCAAAAACAACAAGGGCTTGGTGAGGACGTACCCGCTGATCAAGTTCATGCGCTCCAACGCGGGCACGTGCATCAACCAAAAGCCTATGGTCGTCAAAGGCGACCACGTGAAGAAGGGCGCCATCATCGCCGACGGCCCGTCGAGCGCGGGCGGCGAGCTGTCGCTCGGCCAGAACGTGCTGGTCGCGTTCATGCCGTGGGAAGGCTACAACTACGAGGACGCCATCCTCATCTCCGAGCGGTTGGTCAAAGACGACCGCTTCACGTCGATCCATATCGAAGAATACGAATGCGAAGCGCGCGACACGAAGCTCGGGCCGGAAGAGATCACGCGCGACATTCCCAACGTGGGCGAAGATGCGCTGCAAGACTTAGACGAGCAAGGCATCATCCGCATCGGCGCCGAGGTGCGGCCGGAAGACATCCTGGTCGGCAAGGTGACGCCCAAGGGCGAGACCGAGCTCACGGCCGAGGAGCGGCTGCTGCGCGCCATCTTCGGCGAGAAATCGCGCGAAGTGCGCGACACGAGCCTGAAAGTGCCGCACGGCGAAAAAGGCAAAGTCATCGACGTCAAGGTCTTCAAGCGCGAGAACGGCGACGAGCTCTCGCCGGGCGTGAACGAACTCGTGCGCGTGTACGTCGCGCAGAAGCGCAAGATCTTGCAGGGCGACAAGATGGCCGGCCGTCACGGCAACAAGGGCGTGATCGCCAAGGTGCTGCCGGAAGAAGACATGCCGTACCTGCCGGACGGCACGCCCATCGAGATCGTGCTCAACCCGCTGGGCGTGCCGAGCCGCATGAACGTCGGCCAGATCATGGAGACGCACCTCGGCTGGGCGGCCAAGCTATTGGGCTTCCACATCGCAACGCCGGTCTTCGACGGTTCGCGCGAAGCCGACATCTGGGAGTGGCTCGAACGCGCCAAGCTCGCCAAGATCGGTAAGACGCAGCTGTTCGACGGCCGCTCCGGCACCCCGTTCAACCGCGAGATCACCGTCGGCTACATCTATATGATGAAGCTGGCGCACTTGGTGGACGACAAGATCCACGCGCGCTCG
>DATGHT010000059.1:0-3089 GCA_035307865.1 Candidatus Eremiobacteraceae bacterium
CGCCGCTCCGCCACGGCAAGATCGTCCGCAAGCGCGGCCGCTCGGTGCCCCGCAGCAAGCAGGCGCCGGGACCGCGGTGCGTCCGCCGCTGCGCCGTGATGGGTTCCTCCCCGGCCGGCCGATGCCAGGCCGTCAAGCTCCGGGCCGCCCGCTGCCGGGCCGCCCTGGCGCAGGCCCCGGCGCGCCTCTTCCGTCAACCGGTCCAGCCCCTTCAACCGGCGGACGCAAGCGCTCGCGTGAAGATCTGGAACGCGATCGCAAGGAACGCGAGCGCGAAGAACTGCTCAAGAAGACGCAGCCGCGGCACAAAGCGGCTTCGGTCGCGACGCCCACCGCCGAACCAGTCGTCTTCAAAGATCTGGAGATTCCCGACCTCATCACCGTGCAACAGCTGGCCGCCGCGATGAGCGTGCCTGCCGGGCAAGTCATCGCGCAGCTGATCCGCACGGGCACCATGGCGACCATCAACCAGCACATCGCGCCGGACGTCGCCTCGCAAGTCGCGCGCCGCTTTGGGTTCAATACGATCGTCAAAGAGGCGGGTGAAGAGGCAGCCGAGATCGTCGTCGACAGCGATCCCGCCGGTTCGCTCACTGCGCGCCCGCCGGTCGTCACCGTGCTGGGGCACGTCGACCACGGCAAGACGTCTTTGCTCGACGCGATTCGTTCCACGAAAGTTGCAGCCGGCGAGGCGGGCGGCATCACGCAGCGCATCGGCGCCTACACGGTTGAAACGGGCGACCGCAAAGTCACCTTCATCGACACGCCCGGCCACGAAGCGTTCACCGAGATGCGCGCGCGCGGCGCCAAAGTGACCGACGTCGCGATCCTGGTGGTGGCTGCGGACGACGGCGTCATGCCGCAAACGATTGAAGCCATGAACCATGCCCGGGCAGCTGCGGTGCCGATCGTCGTGGCCGTGAACAAGGTGGACAAGCCGAACGCCAACATCGATCGCGTGAAGCAGCAGCTTTCCGAGTACGGGTTGACGCCTGAGGACTGGGGCGGCACGACGCAGTTCATTCCCGTCTCGGCGAAGCAGCGGACGGGCATAGACGAACTGTTGGAAATGGTGTTGCTCAACGCCGACCTGCTCGAGCTCAAGGCGAACAAGAACCGCCGCGCGCAAGGCGTCATCATCGAGGCGCAGCTGGACCGCTCGCGCGGTCCGGTCGCGACCGTGCTGGTCAAAAACGGCACCTTGCGCGTCGGAGACATCGTGGTGGTAGGTTCGACGTGGGGGCGCGTGCGCGCACTGTTCGACGACAAGCTGCAGGCCATCAAGCGCGCCGGTCCGGCGATTCCGGCTGAGATCATGGGCCTCTCCGACGTGCCGGCTGCGGGCGACGTGCTGGAAGTCGTGTCCGACGAGCGCGATGCGCGCGAGCTTGCGGCGAAACGCAGCCAACGCAAACGCGAGCAGCGGATGGCAAGCACGCGCCGCGCAGTCACGCTCGACGGTTTCCTGGCGCAAGCCAAAGAGGGCGGCCAGCGCGAGCTCAACTTGATCATCAAAGCCGACGCGCAGGGATCGGTCGAAGCGTTACGTTCGCAGCTCGACGGTCTGGCGAATGAGGAAGTGCGCACCCGCGTGATCCACACCGGTGTCGGCGGGATCAATGAATCGGACGTCATGCTGGCAAGCGCTTCGAATGCCATCATCATCGGGTTCGACATCCGGCCGGATGCGACGATCACGCGCAAAGCGGAAACCGAGGGCGTGGACGTCCGTCTCTACGACGTCATCTACAACGTCATCGATGAAGTCAAGGCGGCGATGACCGGGATGCTCAAACCGCAGACGCGCGAGGTCGTGCAAGGCCAAGCGGAAGTGCGGCAGATCTTCAAGGTCAGCAAGGTCGGCACGATTGCGGGCTGTTACGTCAAGAGTGGCAAAGTGACGCGCGATTCGCGCATCCGTTTGTTGCGCGATAGCGTCGTGGTCTACGAAGGCAAACTTGCATCGCTCAAACGCTTCAAAGACGACGTCCGCGAAGTGACGGAAGGATACGAGTGCGGCATGGCGATCGAGAACTTCAACGACATCAAAGAAGGCGACGTCTTCGAGGCGTTCACGACCGAACAGTTCGCGCCCGCCGGCGCGGCGTAGGACGAAATAGGACCAATCCGATCGTGGATCGCGACGTCGTCGACCAGGCACATGAGATCTATTTCAACGTCATAGTTGCGCACGGTGACGGCGATGAGCCTTGGTCCCCCGAGCAGCGCTCCGAACTGCGCCGCGCGCTGAGCCTGCTCGAGCCGGTCGAACACGCCGGCGACTTGGGACCGGAAGGAATCCAGTTGATGGCGTCGCTCTGTCTCGAGCTCGGTAACGACGAGCGGGAGGAGCATTTGCTGCGCACGGGCGTGGATATGTACCCGGCCTCGTCGGGGCTGCACGCCGATCTGGGAGCGGCCTACGCCAACTTGAGCAAATGGTCGCCCGCAGTGGCTCATATCTCCGCCGCCGTGCTGCTGGCGGTGGACGAGCCCGACGAACGCTGGGCGATGACCGTTTCCCAGCTCGTGGATGCCTTGGTGGAATGCGGAGAAGAAGAACGCGCGCAAGCGGTGCGCGGCTGGGCGCTCACGCACATCAAGGACGAACAGGCGCGGGCGTGGCTGGAAGACGAGGATACCGCGGACGACGCCGACTAGCCGGACCTTCTCTTGGGGCCGCCACCGCCCAGGTCTAGACATCGAACACATGTGTGGTGATAGAAGCAATGCCTGATACCGAGGCAACGAAAAGCCAGCGGCTCGTCAGAATCGAGCACGAGATCGTGCGCGAGCTGAGCGAGATCGTACACGAGGAGCTTAAAGATCCGCGTGTTGGATTCGTCACGTTCTTGAGCTGCGACATCAGCCCCGATCTGCGCACCGCAAAAGTGTTTGCAAGCCCGCTGGGCGACACGCGCGCGGTGCGCGAGACGATGAAGGGCCTGCAATCGGCGGCGGGCTTCTTGAGCACCGCGCTTGGCAAGCGCATGCACACGCGGCGCACTCCGGCGCTCACGTTCGTGCGCGACGATTCCATCGCGCGCGGCGTGCGGGTCACGAACATCATCAGTGAGGCGCGACGAGAC
>DATGHT010000060.1:0-2876 GCA_035307865.1 Candidatus Eremiobacteraceae bacterium
CGCCGGGCGCGGGTTGTGCGCCGTCCGGCTGCTGCACGACGATGTGAAAATCGTCGCCCTGGAACATCGCGCCCAAGAATTCCTCTTGGATAGCAACCTTGAGATCTTCGAACAGCTCGAATGCTTCTTTTTCGTACTCGACGCGCGGATCTTTTTGCCCCCAGCCCCGCAATCCGATGCCTTGCTTGAGGGTATCCATCGTGTACAAGTGGTCGATCCACAAACGGTCGATGATCTGGAGCATCGTCGCGCGCTCGAGCGTGCGCAGGGCTTCGCGTAAACCGGCCGCATCGAGCTCGGTGTAGCGCCCGACCATGCGCTCTTCTTTTTCGGTATACATCGCGTCCGCTTCGCGCGCGAGCAGTTGGACCATCTCTTCCTTCGACAACGGCTCCAGCTTAGAGGCATCCACGCGCTTGCTGAAGCCGCGCACGACCGTCTCTAAGTCGGCGATGATTTGCTCGCGATCCCACTCGTGAGGATGGACGTTGTCGGGGCAGTTGGCATCCACCGCCTGCTCGGCTTTCTGCCGCACGATCTCGGTCAGCGAAGGCCGCAGGTCGTGTCCCTCGAGCACGCGCCGCCGTTCGGCATAGATAACGGAGCGCTGCTTGTTCATGACATCGTCGTACTCGAGCACGTGCTTGCGCTGCTCGTAGTTATGCGCTTCGACTTTCTTTTGCGCGTTCTCGATGCTCTTCGTGAGGATGCCTGCTTCGATCGGCGTATCGTCGTCGATCTTGAACAGCTCCATGGTCGAGCGGATGCGGTCGCCCCCGAAGATGCGCATCAGCTCGTCGTCTAAGCCGACGTAGAAGCGCGACGATCCCATGTCGCCTTGCCGGCCGGACCGCCCGCGCAGCTGATTGTCGATGCGACGCGACTCGTGCCGCTCGGTGCCGATGATGTGCAGCCCGCCAAGATCGGGAACGCCATCGCCAAGCTTGATGTCGACGCCGCGCCCCGCCATGTTGGTGGCGATCGTCACCTTGCCGCGCAAGCCTGCATCCTTGATGATCTCCGCCTCTTTTTCGTGATACTTCGCGTTGAGCACGTTGTGCTCGATGCCGCGTTTGGAAAGCAGGGCCGACAGCCGTTCGGACTTTTCGATCGAGCGCGTGCCCACCAAGACCGGCCTGCCCGCCTGATGCATGTCGACGATCTCGTTGATCACGGCACGGAACTTGCCGTCTTCGTGCTTGTACACGACGTCGTCGAAATCTTTACGGCGTACGGCCTGGTTGGTCGGAATCGCGATCACGTCCAGGCCGTAGATGTCGCGGAACTCGCGCTCTTCGGTTTTGGCTGTGCCGGTCATGCCGGCGAGCTTTTTGTACAAGCGGAAATAATTTTGGAAGGTGATCGTCGCGAGCGTCTGGTCTTCGCTCTTGACCTTAATGCCCTCTTTCGCTTCGATCGCTTGGTGGATGCCGTCCGAGTAGCGGCGGCCGTACATGAGGCGGCCCGTGAATTCGTCGACGATGATGATCTCGCCGTCCTTGACGACATATTGCTCGTCCTTGCGAAAGAGCTCTTTTGCTTTCAGCGCCGCTTGCAGCTGATGCGTGAGCTCGAGGTTGGACGGATCGTAGAGATTTTGCACGCCGAGAATCTTTTCGACTTTGGCGACGCCCTGCTCGGTGATCGGCACGGCGTGCATCTTTTCATCGACGGTGTAGTCGTCTTCTTTGCGCAGCTGCGGCATCACATTGCGGGCGAAGTGCTCGTAGAGGTGCGATGCGTCTTTGTAGCCCGGACCGAGCACTGCTTCGGGCGAGCCACTGATGATAAGCGGGGTGCGTGCTTCATCGATGAGGATCGAGTCGACTTCGTCGACGATGGCATATGCCAGCTCGCGCTGCACGCAGTACATGAGATGGGGCGCCATGTTGTCGCGCAAATAGTCGAATCCGGCTTCGTTGTTCGTCACGTACGTGACGTCGCTGGCGTAGGCTGCACGGCGCTCCGGCGGCGGCAAGAAATGCTGGATGACGCCCACCGACAATCCGAGGAAGCGATAGATCGGCCCCATCCATTCCGCGTCGCGTTTGGCCAGATAGTCGTTCACGGTCACGAGGTGCACGCCCTTACGGTGCAGGGCGTTGAGATACACCGGCAGCGTGGCGACGAGGGTCTTGCCCTCGCCCGTGCGCATCTCGGCGACTTTGCCTTCGTGCAGGACCATGCCGCCGATGAGCTGCACGTCGAAATGGCGCATGTTGAGCGTGCGGCGCGCGGCTTCGCGACAGACCGCAAATGACTCCACCAGAAGGTCGTCCAGGGCGGCGCCCTGTTCCAGGCGCTGCCGGAACTCCACCGTCTTGGCGGCGAGCTGCTCGTCGCTCAGAGCTTGGACTTGCGGCTCGAGTTCGTTGATGCGCACGACGGTCTTGCGCAGGCGCATGACCTCACGATCGTTGCCGTCAACCCAGGAGCGGATGGTATTTAGAACTGACACGCTTACGGTATTCCTCGCCGGCGCGCGGGAACCCCGGCGGCTCGAAGCGCCACTAGGGTTGTCGGCTATGTAGCGGGCTCGATCAAGCCCAACTGGCCGCCACGCCTCTTATAAAGAACGTTGACCGCGCCTGTTTCGTCGTTGACGAAGACGAAGAAATCGTGCCCCAACAGCTCCATCTGCCGTATGGCGTCTTGCTGGCTCAACGGCGTGAGGGCGATGCGCTTTGAACGCACGATGCGCAGTTGTTTTTCCACTTCGGATTCGGCATCGCTCTGCAGGCGAGCGGCCCGCGATGGCGCCGCGACGCGTTTCGGGCGGGCCGCGCCGGACGAGCCTGTTGCGCGCCCGGCGCGCTTGCTCCCACCGCGCGCCTTGCCGTTGCGAACGTGGTGATCCCAATGGCGTGTCTTGTACT
>DATGHT010000061.1:0-6538 GCA_035307865.1 Candidatus Eremiobacteraceae bacterium
CGACGCGTGGGTTGACGAGCATCCCAGCGGAGAGGAGAATGCGTTGAGCGGCTTGGCCCAGGTTGGCAGCGAGCGCGCGCTCTTGAGCGCATCGGATTTGCCCTTCGTCCAAGCGCACCACGTCGCTGATTTCCTGAGCCGGATCGAACCCGGTGTCGACCTCGCCTATCCCATCTACGAGCGCGCTGAGTTCTTAGACGTTTTTCCCGGCGGGCGCTCGCGCTTCGCGCGCGTGGGATCGCGCTACTGGACCGGCGGCAGCATGTGCGTGCTCAACACCGCGCTCGCGCAACGGCAGAGCCAGCTCATCCGCAGGGGCTTTCGCGCGCGCAAGAACCCGTTGGCGCTGGCATCGCTTTTCGGCGCGGAGATCGTCGTGCGCTTCGTGCTCGATCGTCTTACCATCGCAGATCTCGAACACCGTCTGAGCAGCGTCGTCGGCGGGAAAGCGCGCGCGATTCGCGACACCCATCCCGCGCTCGCGATGGATTGCGACGACGCCGCGGATATCGAATACACGCATGCCCGGCTCGCTGCGTGGCGAGCTCACGCCCAAAGCCGCCGATAGTTGGAACGGCGGGCGCGCGCGGTCGATCTTTTCTCGCTCTCGGTTTTCTGGTTTGCGTGGGAAGTGCACTGGGGCGCGTTGCTGGGCGCCGCACTGCAGGGCCAGATCGCCCGCTTCGCTCCAGCGGAGTTCATCGGCACCGCGTCGGCGGTGTTGGGCGGTGCCGGCGCGCTGTTTTCCATCCTGTCGCAGTACGGGTTCGGCCGGCTCTCGGACCGCCTAGGCAGGCGCATCCCGTTCATCGTCGCGGGCACGCTTTGCGATGTGGCTGCGCTTTTTGCTTTTGCGTTTGCGCCGTCGTTCGCGCTCGTGCTCATCGCGTACGTCGGCGTGCAAATCGCTCTTAACGCGGCCTGCGGGCCGTATCAGGCGCTCATGCCGGATCGGGTCGCGATGTCGGCGCGCGGCAAGGCATCGGCGGTGATGGGACTCTTCCGCTTGAGCGGCACTGCAGCCGGCCTGCTGCTGGCAAAACTTTTCGTGCACCAGCCAGGACCGGGCCTCAGCGCCGCGACGTTCACGGCGGGGTTGGTGCACTTGGCGATCGCGGTTTCAGCGATCCTCATCGTCGCGCTGGTTCTTACGATCGCAGGCGTCGGCGAAGCGCCGGCCGCTGCGGCAACAACCCGAGCGCTCGCGGACGAACCGTGGCCGTTGCGGCCCAGCTTCACCTGGCTCATCATCTCGCGCGCGTTCGTCAACATGGGACTGTATTCGATCTTGCCGTTCCTCGCGTTTTACCTGCGCTTCGCTGCGCACGTGAGCGCTTACATCGCTCGCAGCTTGGATTTGTTGCTCGTCATGATCGTGTGCGCGCTCGTGGGCACCGTCCCCGCCGGCATCGCGGGCGATCGCATCTCGAAAAAGCGGATCTTGTTTGCCGCGCTCGTGTGTTTGGCCACAGGCGCGCTGTGCTTGAGCGTCGTCAGGTCGGCGTCGCTGCTGACTTGGTTCGCCGTGCTGCTCGGAATCGGGTGGGGCGCATATTATTCGGTCGACTGGGCACTCGCTTGCACCCTCTTGCCCGCAGGGCGCGCGGGCGCACTCATGGCCATCTGGAACATCGGGGCGTCCGCTCCGCAGGTGGCAGCCCCCATCGTGGGCGGCCTGCTCATCGACCGTGTCGGACTTGCGACCGGCGACTTGGCAGTGGGCTATCGCTTGCTCTTTGCACTCGTGGCGGCGTTCGTGTTGTTGGGTGCGGTTGCGCTTGCTTTTGTGGCGGAGCCGAGGGAAGGATTGGCCACCCAAACGGGGTAACCGCCAGGAATCATTGCTATACAAGAGGAGACCGAAGCGTGAAACATTTGACGGCTCTGCTTGGCGTGCTCATCGTCGCATCGCTTGTGATGACGGCTTGCTCGAAGAGCCAGCAATCGTCCACCACGACTAATACGGAAGCGAGCGCAGCTTCAAACATGGAGGCCGCTTCACCGCCGCCGTCCTCGCCGGTGGCTGCCGCGCTTCCCATTCCGCTAGCGAAACTGCCCAGCGTGGCGGTCGGATCCGGCAGCGCGAGCGCCGGCGCAAAAGTGTTCGCCGCGAACTGCGCGAGCTGTCACGGTGAAGGCGGCAAAAACGGCCAAGTCGGTCCGACACTATACGGTGTGGGCCTGAAGGCCGGCCAAGTCGCTTACATGGTGATGAATCCGCAGGGTGTCGACAAGTCATCCGGCATGCCCAAGCTGCCGTTGACGAAGCAGCAGATCGCGGACGTCTCCGCTTACGTCGCTTCATTAAAATAGGCCTCGCTCTAACCCGCGAAGGCAGGCGCCGTTCAAAGCGAATGGCGCCTGTTCAATTTCCCGGGCGGCGGTAAGCGCATGCGTACGAGCATCTATTGGCTACGCCGCGATTTTCGGCTTCACGACAACGCGTCGCTCGGCGCCGCGCGCGCGGCCTCGCAGGTGGTCTACGCGCTGTGTTGCCATGCCGAACTTGCGGCGCTGAACCCGCGGCAGCGCGATTTCGCCTCGAATGCCGTGCGCTCGCTGCAAAAGACGCTCGACAAGCAAGACGCTTCGCTGACGATCGCCGAGGGCGAGGTCGCAGCAGCGCTCGTGAGCGCCGCGCGGCGTTTGAGCGCGACGCGAGTCTACGCGGCGCGCGCATTTGCGGTGAGCGAACGAGAGGTGGAAGAGCGCGCGAACGCTGCGTTGCGAGCGGCGGGCGTGGAGCTGTGTTTGGAGGACGCCACGCTCGTCCATGCGCCGGAAGCGATCGCGGAGCGCAAGCAAGCGCCGGGCGAAGGTTACCGCATTTTTCCACCCTTTTACGAAGCGTGGAAATCGGTTGCGGTACCGCGGCCGCTTCCGCAAAATGCGCCCAACGGCCGAGACCCGCAAGCCGGCGCGCTGCCTGAACCGTCGGCCGCGTTCAGTCTGCCGGTAGCGAGCGAAGCAGCGGCATTAGAAGCGTTGCAGCGTTTTGTCGCCAGCCGTGCTGTGGACTATGGCGCGAACAGCGAGTACCCGGGCCGCGCGGCAACTTCAGCGCTCTCGGCCTATCTGCGCTTCGGACTGCTCAGCCCGCGCACGATTTACCATGCGATCGCGGAACGCATGGCCCGGTCGTGGACGCTGGCCGAAGAACGCTTTTCCATGGAAGTATTCTTGCGGCGGCTGGCCCTGCGAGACTTCTTCATGCACCTTGCCTATTACGCGCCCGAGATGCATGGCGAAGCGCTGCAAGAGAAGATGCGCGGGTTCCCCTGGTCGCACGATGCAGCCGCGGTCAAGGTTTGGCGCGAAGGCAAAACCGGTTATCCGCTGGTTGACGCCGCTATGCGCCAGCTCGCGCTCGAGGGCGCCGTGCACCAGCGCGCGGCGGTCTGCGCGGCATCGTTTTGCACCTGCGACTTGAGCCTTGACTGGCGGATCGGTCGCGACGTGTGGATGGCAGAGTTACTCGCCGCCGACGAAGCGCTATGCGACGGCAACTGGCAACGCATCGCCGGCGTGGGCTCCGATCAAGCCGCCTATCCGCGCATCTACAACCCGGTACGCCAGGCGCAACTCTTCGATTCGCAGGCGACCTACGTCCGGCGCTATTGCCGCGAATTGTCCAAACTGCCGACGCGCGCCGCGCTCGCACCCTGGGAGCTCGGCCGGCAGCAGCAGATCGAGCTTGGCTTTTTCACGCCGCAGCACTATCCGGCTCCGGTCGTCGATCACGAAGTTGCGGCGCGCGAGTTTCTCGCCAAATACCAGGCGTACCGCAACCGCGAGGAGCCGGCGCGCTAGACTTGCGAGTGGCGAGCCGCGAAGTCGGCGGCGAGCGGAACCCGCGTCACGTGTCCGCCGTATGCGCGGATGCCCAAGTAGAGATTGATGATGAACCAGGCCGGCAGGAGGATGGGCAGCACGAGCGAGCTTTGCCATCCGATCACCGGTAAGTTCGCAGCGGCACTGTAGACGAAGTAGGCACCCACGCCGAGCGCGTTGACCAGCAAGGCTTGAAGGGCGTGGTAGCGCACGAACGCCGACATGCGGCTGTGCAAAGCGACCAAGAACAGGGCGACAGGCCACAACGGATACGACAGCGCGGCGAGGATCCGATCGTCGTCGCTCGCTTCGATAACGGTGACGGTCGGTGCTTTGGGGGGCGCTTCGGGAATGGGGTTGCTCTGCATGCCGTTACTCCTTGACCGGGACGAAGTGTTGGCGGCGCGCTCGGTGCTGAGCGCTTGCGCGGAGGACGTGGCCCGCATCGCTCGCCCCAAGCGGCACCCCGGGCAGATGGTGTCGGCTGCGCAGGTCGCGCAAATCTCTTGACCGCAATCCGGGCACAGCGTCAGCGTCGGCACTTTCGAATGGTAGTAACAACTCATAATTTCTTCCTCACCCGCAACCAACGCGCCCCGCTCCGGCGCGCGTGAGGTTGCTAGTTCACGCTACCCAGCGCTGCGGCGCTTTGTTTCAAGAGGCGTTAACCGGGGGATTTCAGCGCGGCCCTCTAGTAAGCCCAAGATGCTCGCCCATGGTTTACCGCAGGCTCTTAACGTACGCTCGCCCGTATATCGGGCCCATGCTGTTGGGTATCGCGCTCACCGCGATCGCTTCGCTGGCCACGATCGGCTATGCGGGCGCGGTGCGGATGCTCATCACGGCGGTGAGCGACCACAGCCTGCGGACCCTCGAGCTGGCGTTGCTCGCCGGGCTGTCCCTGAATATATTAAAAAATGCCGCTCAGTACGCGGGCGGCTACACGATGACGACCGTCGGCCAGCGGGTCGTCGCCAAGATGCGCACCGACTTGTTCGCGCGCATTCAATTCTTGCCGTTGCAGGTGTTCGACCGTTGGCGCAGCGGCGATCTCATGTCGCGCTTTTCAAATGACGTCGGCCTCATGGTCGTGGGGGTGACGCAGTTCCCGCTGCTCACCAGCGCTTTGTTAACGCTGGTCGGCGCCCTGTGCTACATGTTCTACTTGGACTGGGTCTTGACGCTGTTCACCATGGCGGTCGCCCCGCTCGTGTCGTTCGCGGTCTTCCGCTTTTCGCTGATGTTGCGCAATTTCACCGCGATATCGCTGAAGAGCATCGCCGACGTCAATTCCACGCTGCAAGAATCGCTCGAGTCGATGCGCATCGTCAAAGCGTTCGCGCGCGAGCCCTACGAAGTGAACCGCTTTCAAGAACGCAACGATGCGTATTTGAGCGCGTCCATGAAACTGGCCCAGATCTCGCTCACGCAAGTGCCGGTCGTGGATTTTTTGGTGACGCTGGGACTGTTGGTGCTGGCCGGGGTTTCCTTCTACGAGCTCGTCATCGGGCGCAAGACGCCGGCGGAACTGGCGGCATTCTTAACGCTGGCGATCGCCGCCAGCAATCCCATCAACCAGCTGACGAACTATTTCGGCGATCTCAACAAGGCGATCGTCGGCGCCAAGCGCGTTTTCGAAGTGCTCGATTTGCCGGTCGAAGTGCGCGATGCGCCGGGCGCACAGCGCCTGAGCGACGTGCGCGGCGCTTTGGAATTCAAAGACGTGCGCTTTTCCTACGACGGCAAGCACGAAGTTCTGCGCGGCGTTTCGGTCAAGGTAGAGCCGGGTGAGGTCGTCGCGTTGGTCGGACCGTCGGGAGCGGGAAAGACCACGCTTGTCAACCTGATCCCGCGTTTCTACGTTCCCACGGCGGGCTCGGTGTTCGTCGATGGACAGGATTTACGCAACGTCACGCTGGGGTCGCTGCGCGATGCGATCGCCATCGTGCCGCAAGACCCGCTGCTGTTCTCCACGAGCGTCGAGCAGAACATCCGCTACGGCCGCTTGGACGCAAGCTTCGACGAGGTGCGCGAAGCGGCGCGGCTGGCGAATGCTGATGACTTCATCCGCGCGTTTCCGGACGGCTACGATACGCTGGTCGGCGCCCGCGGCATTCGCCTTTCCGGCGGCGAGCGCCAGCGCATCTCGATCGCACGCGCGATTCTACGCGACCCACGCATCCTGATCTTGGACGAAGCGACGTCATCGCTGGATGCGCATTCGGAAGCGCTGATCAACGAAGCGCTGCAGCGCTTGCTGCTCGGGCGCACGACCTTTATCATCGCCCACCGGCTTTCCACGATCCGCCGTGCGACGACCATCCTGGTGCTGGCCGACGGCAAGGTGGTCGAATCCGGCCAGCATGCCGAGCTGCTCGCTCGCGGCGGCGTATATGCGACGTTGTACCGCACCCAAATGCTGCAGCCGACCGCGAGTAGTTTCTAACCGTGCGCGTGCTCGTGATCGTCCGCCCGGACGCGTCGACGCGCTTTGGCGGCGACACGGTGCTCGCGCGCGAGAATTTTGCGGCGCTCAAGGACATCGGCGTCGACGCCGACTTCGTCGAGACCGATCGCCCCGAACCGCGCGGTTACGACATCGCGCATATCTTCAATGTCGGCCAACCCGACGTGTGCAAGCGCCAGATGGACGCCTGCTACGCTGCCGACGTGCCGGTTGCGCTGTCGCCCGTATGGCTGGACTTGC
>DATGHT010000062.1:0-2301 GCA_035307865.1 Candidatus Eremiobacteraceae bacterium
CAGAACTTGTTTGCGTCACCGCCTGCTGCACCGGAGTGATGACGAACGTGACGATCTCATCGGGCAGACTGCGTGCACCGTGGCGGACGGCGTTGAGCTCGAGCAACATGGCGGCCGATGCGGCGATGATCAGCGCGACGAATACGAGGAGCTTTCTCTCATCCCAGAACGAAGTGATCGCCACCACCTACCCATCAATGACTGAGGCGCAGGAAACAGCATCGCAAAAAGCTTGCGATCGCGCAGCACCTCCGCCGCGCCCAAGGCGACGCACAACATCGGCCGGTCTGCTCGCCGCACCGGAATACCGGTGATCAGTTGCAGCGTCTCAGACAATCCCGCAATGGCCGCGCCACCGCCGGCCAACACGATGCCGTTTTCAGACAGATCGCGCACCAACTCCGGCGGTGTTTGCTCTAAAACTGAGCGAATGACATCAACGATTTGGCCGAGCGGCTCAGCCATGGACGCGCCCACATCTTCCTCGCGCACTTCGAGCGTTCCCGGCCGCAAATGACGCAGGTCTTGGCCCATAACTTTTACCGGCGCGCGGCCCGCAGGCCGTCCGTAATAGCCGAGCGAGATCTTTAACGCTTCCGCACTGCGCTCGCCGATAAGAAAGCCGCGTGTTGCGCGGATGTAGTTCAGGATCGCTTCGTCAAAGCGATCACCGCCAAGCTTCAGCGAACGCGCGGCGACGATACCGCCTAACGAGATGACCGCGATCTCCGTCGTGCCACCGCCAATATCGACGATCATGCTGCCGCGCGGTTCCGTCACCGGCAGGTCTGCGCCCACGGCTGAGGCCATCGCTTGTGCCACGAAATAGACTTTGCCCGCGCCGGCCTCCCGCGCGGCCTCGCGCACCGCTTTTTTCTCGACTTCGGTCGCGGAACCGGGCACGCCCACAATGACGCGCGGCGGCAGCATAGGGCGGCCGCGCATCGCGCGTTGCAACAGCTGATTCACCAGGGCTTCGGTGTAGCGATAGTTGGATATGACGCCGTTGCGCATGGGCCGGATGACGGCAATGCTGCGCGGGGTGCGGCCCAACATCTGCTTGGCGCCTTCGCCCACGGTGAGGATGGCGCCGCTTTCTGTGTCCACTGCCACCATCGTCGGCTCGACGAAACGGATGCCTTGCCCGCGCACATGCACCGGCGTGTTGGCCGTGCCGAGATCGATGCTGATCTCCGGTGCGATGCTGGCGTACAGTTGCTCGAGCACGGAACTCATTGCGCCAACAAATCGTAGCCCAGTTGCACGAGCGCCTGACCCAAGCGCGCCAGTGGCAAACCCATGACGGTGAAAAAGTCACCCGTGATAGCAGAAACCATCAAACCTCCGCGGCCTTGGATGCCGTAGGCGCCCGCTTTGTCCATGGGATCTCCGCGGGCGACGTAACTTGCGATTTGTGCATCGGTCAACGGCAGGAAGCGCACGCTGGTCGACTCGACGCCGTTGCGCTGCTGTTGCTTGGCGCGATCGACGACGCAAAATCCGGTGTATACCGTATGCTCGCGACCCGACAGCGTGCGCAGCATTCGCGCGGCTTGATTTGGATCAGCTGGTTTGCCGAGGAGCTGTCCATCGATAACAACGATGGTATCTGCGGCAATAACGAGCGACGGGCCGGCGTTCTCGGCTGCTGCCGCTTTGCGGCACGCAAACTCAGCGGCGAGCTCGGGTGGGTCTCCGTCCCAAGTTGCGGCTTTTTCGTCAAAGGCCGAGCGGATGACGGTCACCTGCAGGCCCAAGCCTTCCAACAAATCGCGGCGGCGAGGGGACAGCGAGGCCAATGCGACCGCGTCGAGGCGCTCATTCATACGTCTTGCCGCCCACTTGGATGAAGCCTGGTGCGTGACGCAAGCGCGGATCACGGTGCGTCCAGTGGATGACGGGACCAATGCCATTGAAGGCTAGCTCACCTTTGACGACTACCACATCGCCTGACCGGATAGGCGCAGCTTGCGCGACGGATATATTGTCGGCAACCAGCACCGGCATGGTTTGCCCTGCGTCGCGTACTTGCACGATGAACCGCTCGTGCACACCCGTGGGTCCCGGTTCGGTCGGCAGCACGCGCGAGACAGTGCCTGACACCACCACTTCGTCGCCGCTGCGTCCAGCTTGAATGTCGCGCAGTGCACCCGCATTATCAGGCTGTGGTGGTGCGATCGAGCACGCCCAAAGCCAAAGGAAAACAAAACCGATCAGCGCTTTGACGAGCTTCACGCGTCGGCTTTCAAAGTGGACCCGCTCAGGCTGACGTCGAGATCAAGCAGATGCTCCAGCGGCTCG
>DATGHT010000063.1:0-3310 GCA_035307865.1 Candidatus Eremiobacteraceae bacterium
TGCGAAAGGCGAGACCCTTGGGTCTCGCCTTCTTTTTGCTACGCCGAGTGCAGCGTTATGCCTTCCAGGCCGTCGCGCGCCGATAGTACTGCCGGCGCAGCGGATCGAAGCGCGGATCCATGTCAAAGGTCTGCAGGCTCGGATCGTGGTTGGCCTTCGCGATCGCGAGCCACTTCAGCGCATCACGCTGTTGGCCGAGCCCAACATCGACGAGCGCGATATTATACGCGGGCGTCGGACTGATCCCGGCGATGCGGTCGAGCAGTTTGTGTGCGTCGCGCGCGCGCCGCATCACCGCGTACACGTGCGCCAGGGCAGCCATGATGTCCGGATCGTTCGGCGAGAACGATAGCGCTTTGCGGAACTCTTGCTCGGCAGTGGTCGTCTGACCGAGCTGCTCGTCTGCCAAGCCGGCCCCGTAGTAGCTGGTCTCGGTGTATGGCGTAATGGCTATCGTCTGATGCCACTGCACCGCGGCGTCCTTGAAATCATGCTGGTAGAAAAGCTGGTACCCGAGCGCATAGTTGATGATCGGCGACAGGGGATCCAGATCGCGCGCCTTGGTCATCTGTGCCAATGCCTCGGCGGGTTTGCCCTGGTTATAAAGCAGCCACGAGTACCACTCATGTGCGGTCGCGTAGTTGGGATTCAGCGCGATAGACTGTTGGAACTGTTCGTCGGCCTCGCGCCAGCGCGAGCGCCCCTGAATATCGAGCACGAACGCCAGCGAAGCGTGTGATTCCGCGTCGGAAGGATCGATCGCGATGCCTTTGCGCGCCGCCGCTTCCGCTAGCCCAAAATAGTGCTGCCGCTGCGAATCGCTTTGCGAATAGTAACCGATAGCGGAATACGAGTCGGCCAGACCCGAATACGCTTGTGCGAAGCTCGGACTCTTGTGTAACGCAGCCTGAAAATAGCTGAGACCTTTCTTTAGTCCAGATTCCGTCCGCTCGCTCCAGTAATGACGACCCAAGATGTAATCGCGTTGCGCTTCGGGCGCGATCTCGAGACGTTTTGCACCCGAAGGGGCAGAGGAGTGCAACGTCAGCACGATGAGCGCAAGCAACAAGGCAGCGCTCTGCCAGAACACGGAGCGCGATCGGCGAACGGGTTTGCGAGCTTCGACTGGCACTTCTGCTTGCGGAGGTTGCGCGTCGATATTGCGTTCGGTGACGTCTGCCACGAAGCGATAGCCGCGGCTAGGGATGGTCTCGATATACGATCGGCCTGTTGCGGATCGTCCGAGAGTCTTGCGCAACACGTAAACCGTCTGCGTCAGATTGGCCGGCTCGATGAATCCTTCGGGCCAGACCTTCTCGAGCAGCGTTTCCTTCGTGACGAGACTGCCTGAGTTTTCAACGAGAAGGAGCAGCGTTGCGTAAGCTTTGGCAGTGAGGTGAATTTCTTCGCTTCCGTGCCAGAGACTGCCGCTGCGCTGGTCGAGCCGGAATGGGCCGAATTCGAGTACCCGATTCACGTTGCAACGCTCCTCAAGACCACTGTACCTATCCTTTGGACAAGCGCCGTCGGCCACCTTGCCGTGCGGCAGCGACTCATTAAGCTAGTTTTCATTTGCGATGCATAGCATTTGATATTTATTTGAGACGGCTTTGATGCAACTTTGAAGCCTTTGTCCAGTACGACATGTTAACTATAACCTAATGAGCCCAGCGGATGAAATAGTTAATGGTTCACCTAGGTTTACGGCCGGGACAGTGCAGCGTTACGCACCCCTAGGACACCGGCGGGATGCCGACGTGCGCAAGCTCCTGCGACTGCTGCGCCGGCCCCACCTATTGGAGAAAGAGCGGCTGGCGATTTTGCTTCGTCAGGCCGTGCGGTCGGAATCTGCCCGCGAAGCCCTGCTGGGTGTGATCGAGCAAACCTTTGGTCCTAGCTACGACGCACAACGGCTCCGCGAGATCGTCCAGCGCTGCGACGTCCGCGGCGAGAAAGCCCGGACTGCGGCCTCAGCGATGCATCTTTCCCTACGGCAGTTCTTCCGCTATCGGGTCGAGGCTATTGCGGCGGTCGCCTCGCGCATTGCCGCGAGCTTGGACGGCGCGCGCTGCCCGGACCACGACCTCGAACTGGCCGGCATGATTTCCGCCTCGGACGCTCACGCCGCGCTTGGCATTTACACGAGCGCGGCGCGCGCTGCCGTGGACCTACCGGCCGCAGCACGCGAGGATGCCGTACGCTGCGCTATCTGGTCGGGCGCGTTCAGCGAGGCAGAGGAGCTGGCCCGGGGAGATGCACGCTTAGAGCTGTTCGCGTTGGTCGAACGCGCCGGCCTAGCGCTGCTCGACGATCCCGAAACGATCGGCGCCAGGTTCGCACACGCGAAAACCGCGCTCTCGGACATGCAGGGTGCCTCCGCCGAGCACGCTTTGTTCGGACTCACCGGGTACGAGTTGCTGCGAGCGCGCATTCAGGGCAACCTGCGCTTGGCGTCTGCATTGTGCACGGAACTGCTTGCGTTGAGCGGCACGAGCGAGTCGCTGCACGCGCTGGCGCTCTCGGAGCACGCCTATCAGGCGTGCTTGGATGGAGCACTTGCCAGAGCGGAAGCATCGCTCGACGATGCCGAGAAGCTTTCGATGCTCAACCCGCAGCTCGCGGTGGCGGCTCGCTTGGCCTTGGTGAAAGCCACGGTGCTCTATCTGTGCGGCAACCATCTGGATGCGTTTGCTCACGCGACCGCCGCGCTCTCCTCGCTGAGCGGCACCCAGCCGGCGCACGCGTTCTTGGCGGCGGCTCTTGCCGGACGCGCTGCCTTACTGCTCGGTAAGCCGTGGAGCGCGCCTGATCATTTGTGCGAGCGGTTTCCCGATGCGAGTCTGCGCGCGGATATCGAGTCGCTGCGCAGCCGCCACCTCTTGCAAAAAGACGTGCAAGCCGCACGGCGCGCGGCGCTCCACGCGCTGCACCTTGCGGAAAAGCACGGCGCGCGCGGCAGTGTGGCTTTTGCGCGCGCAAGTCTTGCGGCGGCTGCCGAAGCCCAGCACCGCGGATCCGAAGCCCGGCTGTTACGCTCGCAAGCATGGCAGGAGGCGGTTGCGTTGGGCGATCATCTTCTGCTCTCCGACAACTTTGCGATCCCCGCCTCAGTCGTGCAGCAGATCCCACCAATCACCGCCTAGACCGCTAGCGTCTGTAGATCCCATCGAAGACTACCCGCCAGGTCTTGCCGCTGTCCTTTGACCGTTCCCATAGCTGGCGCACCTTGCGGGGCGCGAGCTTGCTCCACGTAATACGCTCGATCGCGGTCGATCCGTCACGCAGCCGACGGTTTTCTGACAGGACCATA
>DATGHT010000064.1:0-5686 GCA_035307865.1 Candidatus Eremiobacteraceae bacterium
CGAAATAAAGAACGTGCTCCGCAATCAATCCGTGGTGGCCGGCATCGGCAATGCCTATGCCGACGAGATCCTCTTCGAAGCGCGCATTCGCCCGCTGCGCCGCACCGCCACGCTGGACGACGAAGAACGGCGCCGGCTCTACGAGGCGATGCGTTCGGTTTTGACGCACGCCGTGGAGACCGTCCAAACGCAATATGCCGCGCACAAGCACCCGCTGCACAAACAGGATCGTTCCTTTCTGAAGGTGCACGCGAAGGGCAAGGCTGTTTGTCCGCGTTGCGGTCACCGCATCTCCTCGGTGCATAGCGGCGGCGAAAGCACATTTTTCTGTCGCGGCTGCCAAAAATAGGAAGAAAGACGCATCGTTGCGGCGCCTGCCGCACTTATCCACAAGCACTGCCGCGCGTGCATGCGACGGCCTGAACGACATATGTCCAAGGCGATGACGCAACGCTGCGCCAGCGGGCTAAAAGCGCTCGCGCAAGCGCGCGGAAAGCACGCGACCATCCCACTCGAGTTTGAGCGGAGCGAAAGGAGCGTTACGTGGCGGCAGCCTCTGCGGAAAAAACTGCGACGGACTTCATCAAAAAACACGGTGCCAAGATCGTCGACTTCAAATTCATCGATATTCCGGGAATGTGGCAACACACGTCCGTGCCGGCGGGTGCGGTCGACGAGGATTGCCTGAAACACGGCATCGGTTTTGACGGATCGAGCATCCGGGGCTTCCAAGAGATCCAAGAAAGCGACATGGTATTATTGCCCGACGTCAAGAGCGCGCGAGTGGATCCATTCTGCAACATTCCAACCGTCTCGTTCGTCTGCAACGTGTTCGATCCGCGCAAGCAAGCGCTCTACGACAAGGATCCGCGGAACGTCGCAACGCGAGCGCAAGCGCATCTCAGGAGAACCGCAGTCGCGGACGCGGCCTACTTCGGGCCGGAGCTGGAATTCTACGTGTTCGACCACCTGAGCTTTGACATCAATCCGTACATGACCGGTTATGCCATCGATTCGGAAGAAGCCCACTGGAATGCCGGTGAAAACGAATCAGCCAACCTCGGCTACTCGCTGCGCCCGAAGGAAGGATACTTTCCGGTGCAGCCCTCGGACAAGCTCATGGACATCCGCTCGGAGATGGTGCTGGCGCTGCAAGACTGGGGAGTCGCAGTCGAGATGCATCATCACGAAGTCGCCACCGCCGGCCAGACCGAGATCGACATCCGCTACGCGACGCTGTTGGAACAGTGCGATAACGTGATGGCGTATAAGTATATCACTCGCAACGTCGCGCGCCGCCACGGTAAAACGGTGACCTTCATGCCCAAGCCGCTCTTCGGAGACAATGGGTCGGGCATGCACGTCCACCAAAGCCTATGGAAGGCCGGCAAGAATCTCTTTTATGCCTCAGACGGCTACGCGGAGCTCTCGCAGCTCGGCCACTATTACATCGGGGGCTTGCTCACGCACATCAATGCTCTCATGGCGTTCTGCGCTCCGACGACCAACTCGTATAAGCGCCTCGTGCCGCACTATGAAGCACCGGTCAACGTCGCGTTCTCAAAAGGCAACCGCTCGGCCGCGATCCGCATACCGATCTTCTTCACCGGCCCGCGCTTCGCGAAGGCCAAGCGCATCGAGTTCCGGCCGCCCGATTGCGCAGCCAATCCTTATCTCGCATTCTCCGCGATGCTGATGGCGGGGTTGGACGGGATCAAGAAAAAGATCGATCCCACGAAAGCCGGCTTCGGACCGTTGGATAAGAACATCTACGACCTGCCCGAGCGGGAAGCCAAACGCATCAAGTCGGTGCCGGGCAGCTTGGATGAGTCGCTGGACGCGTTGGAGCGCGACCATGCGTTTTTGGTCGACGGCGGCGTGTTCACCGAAGACCTCATCCGCACGTGGATCGACTACAAGCGCACGAAGGAAGTACAAGAAGTCAAGATACGGCCGCACCCGTACGAGTTCTACTTGTATCACGACCTGTGATCGCGTGAGCAGGCGCGGCCTGACGGTCGCGCCGAACCCTCGCGAATGGCTTTCGGAAAATGGCAAAGCACGCCGCAGCCTCCAAAGCTGTGGCGTTTGCTTGTGATGCTGGCGGCCGTGATCGCCGTGATCGTCTGGCTGCAGCATTACGCCGCGCTGAACGCGCACTAGGGCAGCGGCATGCAAGCGCGCGTCGATCTGGATATCTTCAAAAGCTACGACATCCGCGGCGTCTACCCCACGCAGTTGGACGAAACCGCCGCCGAGCGAATCGGGCGCGCGTTCGTGCAGTACTTGGGCGTGCCGGCCGTCGCGGTAGGACGCGATATGCGGCTGAGCTCGCAGCCGCTGTTCGAAGCGTTTGCGCGCGGTGTGACGCAACAAGGCGCCGACGTGGTGGATTTGGGCCTGACCTCGACCGACGAGCTCTATTTCAGCGTCGGTCACTTCGGGTATCCGGCGGGCGCCATGATCACGGCGTCGCACAACCCCAAAGAATACAATGGCTTCAAGCTCTGCCGCGAACAGGCAATCGCGCTGTCCGCGGAAACCGGCGTGTTTGCGATCCGCGATCTGGTCGCGGCCGGCAGCTTTGCTCCGCCGGCGCGTACCGGCCGCATCAGCCGGCGCGACGTGCTGCCCGATTTCGTCGAGCACTGCCTCTCGTTCATCGACGTCGCCTGCATGAGACCGCTCAAGATCGTCGTCGATTGCGGCAACGGCATGGGCGGTCTCATCGTGCCGGCCGTCTTCAAACGGCTGCCGCTGGAACTCGTGCCGCTCTACTTCGAATTGGATGGCACCTTTCCGAACCACCCTGCCAGCCCCTTAGAGCCTGAGAACATGGTGGATCTGCAGGCGGCCGTGAGACGGCATAAGGCCGACATCGGCGCGGCGCTGGACGGTGACGCCGACCGCGTCTTCATCACGAACGAGCGCGGCGAGCTGGTCGGTGGCGATATGGTGACGGCGCTGGTCGCCAAAATGTTGCTGCGCAAGCATCCCGGCGCTACCATCCTGTACAATCTCATCTGCTCGCGCAGCGTTCCGGAGTTGATCGAGCGCGAAGGCGGGCGCAGCGTGCGCACGCGAGTCGGCCACTCGATCATCAAGTCGGTGATGCGCGAGAACAACGCCGTGTTTGGAGGCGAACATTCCGGACATTTCTACTTCCGCGACCACTACTATGCCGATTCCGGGCTGATCGCGCTGCTCGTCGTCTTGGAACTCGTGTCGCGCGAGAACAAACCCGTGAGCGAACTCTTACGTCCCCTCGATCGCCGCTACCGCTCGGGCGAGATCAATAGCCGCGTGGCAGACATCCAGGCAAAACTCGCAGAGTTGCAGCGCCATTTCGCCGACGCGCGCAGCATCGACCACCTCGACGGCGTCACCATCTCCTACGCGGATTGGTGGTGCAACGTGCGGCCCTCCAACACCGAACCGCTCTTGCGGCTCAACCTCGAGGCGGACGACGCTGAATTGATGGCGCGCAAGCGCGATGAGGTCGTGGCCCTCATACAAAGCTAAAACCGCGCTCTGGAGCCAGGCGCGCGGCGGCCGTTTTGAGAACCGGGGAGCATGCAAAAGCCGGGTGCGCACGCCTATCTCACGGCTATGGATGGCGCGCTCATTCCCATCCGGATCTACGGCAACGAAGATGCGCAAGCGGCGCTGGTCGTCGCGCACGGCGCCGGCCCGTACAGCCTCTACTACGAGGCGTTGGGAGCGGCGCTCGCGCAACGCGGCATCGCCACGCTTTCGTTCGATCAGCGCGGTTTCGGCGAGACGGCGGGGCTGCGCGGACACGAAAACCATTTTTCGAAATATCTCGACGACTGCGCGATCGCGCTGTCGGCAGCGGCCGCGCGCTGGCCTCATGCCGCGATCGGGTTGTGCGGCCACTCATTCGGCGGTCTCATAGCGCTGCGCTATTGCAGCGACGCTGCCGCCCGGCGCGGGCCGCCGCCCGCGTTTCTCGTGCTCATCGCCCCTTGGATCAAAGATACCTTGCCGGTTCCGGCGAGCGCTGTCGCCGGCGGCATGTTCAACGCGCTGGCGCGCCCCACCAAATTGTACCGGGTACCGATCACGGTCCGCGAGACCGTCGATCCGGCAAACGCAGCCGTCCGGGAGGCCTGCGAGCGCGACCCGCTCTGGGTCCACGACGTCAGCGCTCGCTGGTTCAGCAACGCGGCTCGCGCGAAGGTCGGCATTTTTTCGGCGGCGCGTAAGCTCGAGCTGCCCATCCTGCAGATCGAAGGCACGCGCGACCGCCTGGTTGACCCACGCGTCAACCGCCGGCTGTTCGCAAGCTTCGGCAGCGAGCGCAAACAGCTCGTCATGCTCGAGAACTTTTACCACGACGCGCAGCTGCAGCGCGATCTCGATCCGCTGGTCCGCAGCATCGCGCAATTCGTTTTGCCGGTCCCCGAAGCGGTGCGGGCGTGAAGGCGAGCTTCGGGCCGGCCGTCATCGCCGTCGGCGACGGCACGGCGCGCCACGGCTACCTGCACGTCGAGGAGGGGCGAGTCAGCGCTCTTGACGACCGCGCTGGCTCGCCGAACCATGCGGTTCCCACGGATTGCACGATCACGCCCGGCCTGATCGACTTGCACGTCAACGGCACCGGCTCGTACTGGTTCAATCGCGAACCGGCGGAAACGCTCAGCGCGATGACGAGCGAAGCGCTGAAGCACGGCGTCACTGCCTTTTTACCCACGATCATGACGGCGCCGTGGGAGCTCATGCTGCACGCGGCGTCCGTGGTCTGTGGACGTTTGCATCTCCCGAGCAGCGGCGCGCGGGCGTTAGGCGTGCACTTCGAAGGCCCGTTTTTGAGCGTCGAGTATCGCCGCGTGCACCCGCGGGATTGCCTGCTGACGCCGACTCCGGCTCGCATCGAGGCGCTGCTCAACGCCTGGACCGCCGGGCGTTGCCGCGTCACGATGGCGCCCGAAATCGAAGAAGCGCCGCGGGCTGCGGCCGAGCTGCGCCGCCACAGCGTTACCCTGGCGGCCGGTCATACGGGGGCCTCCTATGCGATCGGAAATGCCGCGATCGACGCCGGTTATCAAATCCTCACCCATGCTTTCAACGCGATGCCGCCGATCCATCACCGCACGTCCTCCATCCTCACCGCGTACCTGCTCGACCCGGCCGCCTTTTGCGAAGTGATCGCCGACGGCGTGCATGTTTCGCCCGAACACCTCGCGCTGCTTTACAGGCTGAAGGGCGTCAACTTGATTTTGTCGACCGACTACATGCCGCTCGTGAACGGGCTCGTCGAAGATGGAGGCGTTGCGCGCACGCGCGACGGCGTCATCGCCGGCAGCCGCCTCAGCCTGCACCAGGGCGTGCGCAATCTCATCGCCGCCACCGGCATCAGCCTCGCCGAAGCCGTCGAATGCGCGACCTGGGCGCCTGCTCGCGCGATCGGCGTTGAAGATGAGATCGGCACGCTCGTGCCCGGCATGCGCGCGGACTTCGTGGTTTGGAACCGCCGCCATGAAATCGTCCAGGTATTTGTGGGCGGCGAGCGCGTCTACGTGAACAACTAGCAGCCACCCGTTAAGGCGTGACGAGGTCGATCTCGCCTACGATGCTGCCCGCGTGGTTGCGTACCTTTGGGTGGCGGTGTTTGTCGAGCTGCGCCAGCTGTGGATCGTTGAGCGCACCGGCGCGCCGCAGCACA
>DATGHT010000065.1:0-2738 GCA_035307865.1 Candidatus Eremiobacteraceae bacterium
CATCGACAGACCGATCCCTACCGCAAGCGCAACCTCAACGACCAGACTCCACCCGCGCGCGACCGAGAAATGTTGCAGCAGCGCCTCGAGTGCAAGGAAGAAACCGACAACAATCGTGGTCAATATTGAATACACGATCGCCCGGTTGATGACGAAGTTGACGTCCATGAGCTTGTGGCGCAGGATGCCGTACGCGCAGCCGGCCGGGAAGATCAACACGGTCAACCATTCGAGGCCGTACAGCTCAAGCGGATGACCGATCATTCGACCCAAGAGGTTCGCAAAAACGCCAAACCTGCTGATGACAAATGACCAGAACACCCACTGGATACGCTGTCGCTGTTCGCCTCGCGTCGCGACGAAGCTCAGCACGAAGAACGCGACGATAACGACCTGGGTCGCGATAAACGCGAGATCGTTTAGCGCGCGCAGCGGCAACAGCGCACAGCCGCTCGTCACACGGGCAACGGCATTGACGCACACTTCGAACAGGCTTGGAATCATGCACGCTGCCATTATCAGACGCGTGGTAGCGATGACGGGACGGGAGATGAAGGCCCTTGCCAGCGACTCGATGATGAGGTACAGCGCAATCGGGGAGTACGTCCACAAGAACGCGCTCAAGACGCTGAACGCGAGTCTGCCGCCCTCGCTCCATGCGCCGAACCATCCGACCGGCAGCGGAACGAGGAGTCCCAACGTCCAGATCCCGAGAAAAAGCGATGCCAGATCGCGGCCACGCCAGAGCACGAAGATGCCGAGAAAGAGAAGGAACAGCTTGAAGATCAAGTCGATCGCGATCGAACCGGGCGGATCGTGTCCTAGCAGCGGAACTGGGATTGAAAGGTTGCGGCCTGCTCGCTGCACCGCCAGCACGATCTTGTCGCCGACTTGGCCGACGACGCTGGGTGAATCGCTCTGCATGACGAGCACGAGGCGCGAAAGCGAATCGGTTCTGGGAAGGTTCACCGTATCGCCCATGCGCAGACCAGCCGCGGCTGCAGCTGGACCAACCGCGCTGATGCGCATGGCGCACGACTCCTGAAAGGTCGCGGAGAGATTGAGTCGCGCGCTGTTCGGCAAGGCAACCAGCTCAAGCACGAAAGCCAGAATCGCCAAAGCGGACAGCACCGCCGCCGACACGATGCGTGCAGTCACGGCAAGCTGGTTCGTGGGTTTCCGGCTTTTTTCCGCGCGCCCGCTGTAACAATGCCGCAGGAAGTCGTGTCAGACTATCGGCTGCATGTGCCGCGTGCTCCGCGACATTATCGACCTAAACGCTTTACCCGGGGCGTTTGACTGTCACGGGGCATGCGGCCTGGCCCTTCCCCCCACCCTGAGGAAATTCGAGCCGCGTGCCTAAGCAGCGCGGTGCTGCTCTCTTTCAACGAGCGGGGGACCCAAAGCGTATGCCATTGTTTGATGCGGTCGCACCGGCGGCGTCACTCATCATCGCCTTTGCCACGGTTGTCTTCACGACGCTCATGCTCTCGCGCCAGGTCCGCCAGATGGAGCACGAGCGCAACGCTCTCGCGATCATCGAGGCTATCGATCGCCTCTCTTCTCCTCACATGGTGCGCACGTTTACTCAACTGCGTGACGTGGCCAGCCGTTATCCAACCGATGCCGACATTGGCGAGCGGTTTCCTGGCTCCCAGGATGACAATGCGCTGACCGAGGTCGGCCAGTACGTGGAAACTATTGCTTGCCTCGCGCGGCGTCAAGTGCTCGATCCCTCGCTGCTGGTGGATGCGGTCGGCTTAATGCTGCGAGCGCGCTGGGCGTTGATTCGCGAGTTTGTCTATCATCTGCGGCGCTACAACAAGAATGACTATATGTTCGAAAATTTTGAGTGGCTGGCGCGCTACAGCGCGTGGTGGAAAGACCTCCCACGCCCCGCGCGCGCGCAGAACTACTCCGAGCGCCAGTTTGCGCCCACGATCGATGAGGCTTTCAAAGCGCAGGTTTAAGGACAGACGACCTTAGGGGTTCGCTGCCGCCTTCGCCACCGCAGCGTCGATCATGTCTTGTTGCGCCTTGGGATCCGCCCAGCGCGCCTGCGCGTCCGGCGCGAGCTTGTCGATCGGATCGAAGTACAGGAACCATTGGTTGGGCTTCACGCTGGGCGCGCTGTACACGGCAATGCCGTTGACGCGATCGTAGTAGTCGAAGCTGTGCACGTCGCGCTTACCGCCCCCACCGGGGGCATCGCAGACGAACGTCGGTGTGTTGAACCCGGCCGTTGATCCGCGCACGAATTTCTCGATGTCGAGCGCGGTCTGCACGGTGGTGCGCAGGTCTTCGACCCCCTTCACCATGTCGTGCATGTAGACGTAGTAGGGGTGCACGTTCAGATAGCCCAAGCGCCGCACCAGCAACTGCATCGTGTGTTTGTCGTCGTTCACGCCGCGGATGAGCACGCTCTGATTGCGCACCATGACGCCGCGCTCGAACAGCAACTGCATGGCTTTCGCCGTGATCCACGACATCTCGTTCGGATGGTTGAAATGGGTGTGCAGCATGACGTCTTTGCCGAGCGTGCGGCCGCGCTCCACAAGCGCCACGAGGGCTTCCGTCCACGCCATGTCCGTCATCAGCTTCATGGGCATCACCGCCGGGCCTTTGGAGGCAAAGCGGATGCGCCGCACGTTCGGCATGTCCAACAATGCGTCGCCGATCTTGCGCAGGCTTTTGGCCGGCAGCTGATATGCGTCGCCACCGGACACCACGATGTCCTG
>DATGHT010000066.1:0-2567 GCA_035307865.1 Candidatus Eremiobacteraceae bacterium
CAGCGGCAGCGCATTCGCGCGCACGGCATCGATGACGCCTTGTAAGTTGCTGCCGCCGCCCGATATGAAAACCGCGGTGGCGATCGGCTGCGGCTTGCGCGCGTGCGGCAGCGCCCCGGTCTGCACGCTAAGCAATAATCACGCTGGGACCGCACGGGTGACGGGGTTCGACCGCGCCGACGATCGCGGCGGTCTGCCGCTCGGCGCCAACGATCGGCGCCTTTGCGATCGCAGCACGCGCGGCGCTCAATGCCGCCTGCGCTTCACGCTCCGCGACGATGAGACAGAACCCGATGCCCATGTTGAGGGTCCGGTACGCTTCCTCCGCGCTCAGCCGCGCGAGTTTGGCGACGAGCGCCGCGATCGGCGGCACTTCCCAAGCACTGCTGTCCAACCGGGCCGCAAGATGCTCGGGAATCGCGCGCGGCAAGTTTTGCGCGAGGCCGCCGCCGGTGATATGTGCCATGCTCTTCACCTTCACGCCCGCACGCTGCACTGCGCGCACGTAGCCCAGATAACTGGGGTGGATCGCGAGCAGCGCGTCGGCGATCGTCACGTCGCTCTCGGGTCCGGCTTTCTCGTGCCAGCGTTCTTGCGGCAAAACCTTGCGCGCGAGCGAGTAGCCGTTCGTGTGCAAGCCGTTGGCCGGCAAGCCGACGATCGCATCGCCGGCGGCGACGGAGCCAAAATCGAGCAGGTCGGCTCGCTCAACGGCTCCCACGATCGTGCCCGCAATGTCGAAGTGGGGAGGAGTGTAGACGCCCGGCATCTCTGCCGTCTCTCCGCCCAGCAGCGCGACGTCGTTGCGATCGCATGCCAGCGCGATGCCGTGCACGATCGTTGCGGCCGCATCCGGCTGCAAGGCGCCCATTGCCAGGTAGTCGAGAAAGAACAACGGCGTGGCATTGCTGCAGAGAATATCGTTGACGCAGTGGTTGACGAGATCTTGGCCGACCGTGTCATAGCGATCGAGCGCCGCTGCCACGAGCACTTTGGTGCCGACGCCGTCGCTGCTCGCCACCAGCACCGGATTATTAAAGCCTGAAAGTTCGAAGCAGCCGCTGAACCCGCCGATGCCGCGCAACACCCGGGGATCGCGGCGTTGCCGCATGATCTGCTGGTAACGCTCGACGGTTTCGTTGGCCTTGTCGATGTCAACGCCCGCGACGCTGTAGGCATCGGGCATGCGCGTACCTCCACTTGCGTCGTTTCGCACGTCAATCAAGCGTCCCTATGCTCGACCCAAGGTCGCGTTGCGGCGTTTGTAGAAACGGTCGTCGTTCGTGCTTTAACGGCCGGAAAGCTGTACGATTCCATCGCGTGCGGTTTGAAGTAGTTGTGCTTTCAGAGAAAGGTTCAGCGTGAGCATGAGGGTTCAGGTGCGCGCGGAGCGTCCAGCGCAAACGAAAACAGACGCGATCGCCGTCGGCATTTTCGCAGATGGCCAACCGTCATCCGGTTTCAACGCCATCGACGGCTCGCTCGGCGGTGTTCTGGCCGAGATGCGTCGCTCGGGTGAGATTCGCGGTCGGGAGGGTGAGGTGCACGTCCTGCCCGCCGGCAAGCGAGCGGGTGCCAAGCGCGTCATCGTCGTCGGTCTGGGCGAGCGCGCTGCATTTCATCCATCGTCGTTCGCGAAGCTTGCCGGAATCGCGGTGCGCGCTGCGGCAGCCCGCAAGCTCGGACGCGTCGCCGTCGTGTTGCCCGAACCGATCGCATTCAACGCGGAAGATGCGGGCGAAAACGCAGCCGAGGGCGCGGTCATGGCAATCTTCAACCCCGCACCCTATCGCAGCAAAAACGACCACAAGCCCGATGCAGTGACCTCGGTGACCCTCATCACCGAGAACAAAGCGGACGAGGCGCGCTTGCAGCGGGGCGCGGACCGCGGCGTGATCTTGGGCGAAGCCGCCAACGCCACCCGTGAGATGGTCAACCTGCCTTCGAATGACATGACGCCCACGCACTTGGCGGCACGCGCCAAAGCCCTCGGCAAAGAATTCGGTCTGAAAGTGACCGTGCTCGATCGCAAAGATATGGAAAAACTCGGCATGGGCTCGATGCTGTCGGTCGCAGCCGGCGCGATGCAGCCTCCCAAAGTCATCGCCATGGAATATCGCGGCGATAAGAAAGCCAAGATGACGCTCGGTCTGATCGGCAAAGGCATCACCTTCGACACGGGCGGCATCTCGCTGAAGCCTGCGCTCGACATGGACGCCATGAAAGGCGACATGGCCGGCGGCGCAACCGTCATCGGAGCGATGGCCGCGATCGGCCGGCTCAAACCGAAGATCAACGTCGTCGGAATCGTCATGGCGACCGACAACATGCCCTCCGGGCAGGCGACAAAACCCGGTGACATCGTGCGCGCGATGAACGGCAAGTCCATCGAAGTCATCAACACCGACGCCGAGGGCCGCTTGGTCCTGGCGGACGGACTGTGCTACGCCCGCAAGCTCGGTGCCACGCACATGGTCGACGTGGCGACCCTGACGGGCGCCGCCGTTATCGCGCTCGGCCACACGACGACGGGCGTGATGTCAAACGACCGCGAGCTGGTCGATCTT
>DATGHT010000067.1:0-4195 GCA_035307865.1 Candidatus Eremiobacteraceae bacterium
GAACGAGACGCTGGGTTGGGACGTCCGCCTGCCGCTGGCACGCGCGCTCGAGGAAACAGCGCGGTGGTATCGCGCCTACGTGTCGGGTGACGACGCACGTGCGCTCGTCGACGCGCAAATCGACCGCTTCGAGGGGGCGCGCACGGCGTGAATCCCGTTTGCCGCTTCTGCGGCGCCGCGCTCAGTCACGTCGTGGTCGATCTCGGTCTGTCGCCGCTTTCCAATGCACTGCTCACCCGTGAGCAGCTCGCACAACCGGAGCACCGTTTTCCCCTCCGCCCGCTCGTCTGTGAGCGCTGCTGGCTCGTGCAACTTCCCGAGTTCGCGCCGCCGCAGGCGATTTTCGGCGACTACGTCTATTTTTCGTCGTTTTCGGAAGCGTGGAAAGCGCACGTCGCACACTACGCGGCGCGCATGATGCAATTGCTCGAGCTCGACGAGCGCAGTCTCGTCGTCGAAGTCGGCAGCAATGACGGGCAGCTGCTGCGGTGTTTCGCGCAGCGTAACATCCCCGTGCTCGGCATCGAGCCCGCGGCAAACGTCGCGGCAGCGGCAGTCGCAAGCGGGATACGAACGGAGGTCTCGTTCTTCGGCGTGCAGACCGCGACGAGTCTGAAAGGCAAGTACGGCGCAGCCGATCTCATCGTCGGCAACAACGTCCTCGCGCACGTTCCGGATCTCAACGACTTCGTAGCCGGACTCCGCGAGTTGCTCAAACCGGGCGGCACGATCACCATGGAGTTTCCACATCTTCTGCGATTGCTGGAACATACCGAATTTGACACGATCTATCACGAACATTTCTCGTACTTCTCGTTGTCGGTCGTCGAGCGGGTATTCGCGGCGCACGGGTTGCAGGTCACAAACGCCGAGGAGTTGCCGACGCACGGCGGCTCGTTGCGGATCTACGCAGCGCACGCCGGCAAGAGCACCCGGCGGTCACGTGCCGCCCAGGAGATCGCCTCGCAAGAGCGAGCCGCCGGTTTGGAAACGCCGGCGGTCTACGAGCGCTTTGCGCGCGACGTTGTGCGGGCGAAAAAAGCGCTCCTGGATTTTTTCGCGGCCGCCGCCGCACAGGGCGCGAGCGTCGCGGGCTACGGTGCACCCGCAAAGGCGACGACGCTGCTCAATTACTGCGGCGTCGACGCCATGATGCTGCCGTACACCGTAGATCGCAACCCCATGAAGCAGGGCCGGTTTATACCCGGAGTGAGGATCCCCATCGAGCAGCCGGCCACGATCGCCGAGCGTCAGCCCGCGTACTTGCTGCTGCTGCCGTGGAACTGGGCCGCGGAGATCATCGAGCAGATGGCGCCGATACGTGAGTGGGGCGGCAGGTTCGTAGTGCCGATCCCGAAGGCCGCGGTGCTGCCTTAGACAAGCGCGAGCTCGGCGCCGGCTTGTTGTAGCAGCCGGAGATTTTCGGCGCGGTAGTTCGGATTCATGAGGAGGGCGCTAGCGATGCGGCGCTCCGCCAGTTCCTCGACGCCGACGACCGGGTGCCCGGTTCCGCCCACGAAGCGCCCTTGCTTATCCGGGCTGACGTCGATCGCGCAATCGATGAGTTGCGCTTGCGGGTCGATCAGATTGAGAAACGTGACTCCTTTTGCGCCGGCGCCCCACACCGCCACGTTGCCCTGACGCCGCAGCGTCTGAACCTGATCGCGCGAGCGCTCGAGCAGCGCCGGTTCTGCGCTGGCGAACGAAGTCGCAAGCGCGGGTACGTCGCCGGAATTTGGCACGCCGGGTTCTTCGACAAGCTGAGGAACTGCCTCGATCCAAAGGTACTGATCGCCGAAGACGTGCTCGACTCGCTCGACGTGCAAGCCGGCGCGATGGAATGCGGTTTCTATCGACTCGCGACTGAAATAGGAGCAGTGCTCGTAGAAAAAATCCCAGAAGACTTCGTTGCGCAAGATCCATTTCACGCACGGCGTCTCAAAAAATACCCGGGCGGCGGGCGAGCGCGCCAGTGCCGCGCGCACCGAGCGCAAGAGGCTTACCGGATCTGCGACGTGTTCGATCACGTGACGGCACACGACGATGTCCGCGTGTAACTCCGCATCATCGGCACTGAAGTAGCGCCGCAGATACCGCACCCGGCCATCGAGCGAGCGCTCCGGTCCGCGATACGCCGGATCGAACCCCACGCCGTTGCTGCCGGCCGCAGCCGCGACGAGCCGTTCCAGAAACCAGCCGTTGCCGCTTCCGACTTCTACGATCGTGCAGTCGCACACGCCCACGTCACGCACGAGATGCCTTATGTGCTCGTCGAGATACGCGGTGAATTGCACCGAGTGCGTCTGGTTGTTGTCGTAGAGCTGGTCGTAGTGGGCCTTGCCGGGATCGAAGGCCGCATTGAAGACGAATCCGCAGTTCGTGCAAGCGACGATTTGCAGCGTTGCGCGGTCAACATTTACCGCTTCCGACCGATATTTGAAGAGAACGTTTTGAAAGACTGGAACGCCGGCTCGCCGCACGATAGGAATGAAATTCGTGGCTAAACAGACCGGACAGTGCTGCGCGCGATCGGACGGCATAGGCCGAGCAGTTCGGTTCGCTGCAGCGGCAGCCATGCACGCTAAGACGCGTCGGATCTCATGGCGCTAGACGACGCAGCCGCCGGCGCCGCTGCTATTGCGCGCATGAACGCCGACGAACGTCTCACCGATGCCGCAGCCGAGTTCGTCGCGCGTAGTTGCGAGCACCGTTATTCGTACAACTTCACCTGGCTCGGCCGGCCCGTCATCCAATATCCACAAGATCTGATCGCGCTGCAGGAGATCATCTGGGCTGAGCGGCCCGAGCTCATCGTTGAAACAGGCGTCGCGCACGGCGGCTCGGCGATTTTCTACGCTTCCATGCTAGCGCTCGCGGGCGGCGCGGGCCGCGTCCTCGCAATCGACATCGACATCCGTCCGCACAACCGTGATGCAATCGAACGCCATCCGCTCGCGGGCCGCATCGAGCTCATCGAAGGCTCGTCGATCGACGAACGGGTCGTAGGGCGGGTGCACGCCGCAGCGCGCGGCATCCCGAAGGTCATGGTGGTGCTCGATTCAAACCACACGCACGATCACGTGCGCCGCGAGCTGGAGCTGTATTCGCCGCTCGTGAAAGCCGGCCAGCACCTCATCGTCTTCGACACCGTCATCGAGCGATTGCCGCAGCACATCATCGGAGAACGGCCATGGGGGCGCGGTAATAACCCACTCACCGCGGTGCAAGAATTCTTGCAGCGCAACGACCGTTTTGTCGTGGACGCCGAACGCGAGGCGAAGCTGCTGATCTCGGTTGCTCCCGGCGGCTACTTGCGCTGCATAAGAGATTGAGCGACGCCGTCACCACGATCATCCCAACCTTCCGGCGACCGCAGTTACTGCGCCGCGCCATCCAGAGCGCGCTGGAACAAACCCACCGCGATGTTCGCGTCTGCGTCTACGACAACGCATCGGGTGATGAAACCGCTGAAGTCGTCCGCGCCATCGCATCCCAGGACGGGCGGGTACGGTATTATTGCCACGAACAACACATCGACGTCGCGCACAACTTTCTCTTCGGGATGCAACGCGTTGCGACGCCTTATTTCTCGTTCTTGTCGGACGACGACGTTCTGTTTCCAACGTTTTATGCGGCGGCCATCGCCGGTTTGCGAGACCAGCCCGACGCGTTGTTCGCGGCCGGCTCCGCCATCGAGTTCGATGAAAACGGGTCAGTGCGGTACGCTCCCTTGGCATTCTGGAAGCGCGCAGGACGGTTCGAGCCGCCTGAGGGTTTTTTTGCGATGTTGCACAATCGCCACCCTACGTGGACCGCGATCTTATTTCGGGCGGAATCCCTGCAACGGGCCGGCGCGATCGATGCCGAGCTTCGCGGTCCGGTTGATTTGGACTACGAGCTCGCAATCGCGGCGCGCTTTCCGTACGTCACCTTTTTCGCGCCGAGCGCGGGCTACGTCCATCATGAGGAACGTGTTTCGGCAGTTGAAGACGCAAGCGTCATCGCAAGCTACCGGCGCATGAGCGAGAAACTTGCGGCAGATCCCCGTATCGACCAGTCCCTACGCACGCGGTTGCCTGCGTTGCTGCAGCGTCAAATGCGAGCCAAACTGCACGAGATCGCCTTCAAATCGGTTGCCGGGGGCAAGGACGAGAACGCGGCGGCAGCGGCCGCGCTCTTGCGCAGTCAGTTCGGA
>DATGHT010000068.1:0-5372 GCA_035307865.1 Candidatus Eremiobacteraceae bacterium
GAATTGAGCCGCACGTTGGAAAACAGCAACGACTCCTGGACGCGGGCTCCGGAGATGATGCAGCCGCCCGACACGAGCGAGTTGACCGCGCTGCCCCGTCGCCCGTCTTCGTCGAACACGAACTTGGCGGGCGGCAACTGCTCTTGATATGTCCAGATGGGCCAGCTCGCCTCATAGAGATTCAGCTGCGGCACGACATGCGTCAAATCGATGTTGGCTTCCCAGTACGCGTCGACGGTGCCGACGTCGCGCCAGTAGAGCTGGCTATTCGTGCCGGCACCCTTGTGGCCGAAGCGATGCGCGACGGCGCGATGGTGCGCCACCACGTGCGGGAGCACATCTCGCCCGAAGTCGTGGGTGGAATCGGCTAGCGCGGCGTCACGAGCGAGTTGCTCGTACAGAAATGTTGCGGTGAAGACGTAGATCCCCATGCTGGCCAAGGCCATGCCGGGGCGCTTGGGCGACGGGATCGGGGTAGGGCTCTTCTCTGCGAACGCCGTGATGCGGTCGGATTCGTCGACGCGCATGGTGCCGAGGTCGGCCGCGTTATGCAGCGGCACCTCAAAGCAGCCAACCGTCACGTCTGCGTGCTCGGCGACGTGCTGCACGAGCATCGGACCATAATCCATCTTGTACACGTGGTCGCCCGCGAGGATGAGTACGAATTCGGGATTGTGCGCACGAATGATATCGAGATTCTGGAGAATCGCGTTGGCGGTGCCCGTGTACCACGTTTCCTCTTCCATGCGCTGCGACGCCGGCATGAGCTCGACGAACTCGCCGAATTGACCGCGCAAGAATCCCCAGCCCAGTTGGATATGGCGCATCAGGCTGTGCGCTTTGTACTGCGTGACGACACCGATGCGGCGGATGTCGGAATTGATGCAATTGGAAAGCGGAAAGTCGATGATGCGAAACTTGCCGCCGAACGGCACCGCCGGTTTCGCCCGCCACTTGGTGAGATTTTTGAGCCGCGAACCGCGGCCACCGGCGAGGATAAGCGCCAGCGTGCCCTTCGTGAGCAGGCTGACGAAACGTGGTTTGTCGCTGGTCGGCATGCGAGCGTGGCCTCACAGTTCGATGCAAAGGTGAGCGCTGCCGGCATTAGAGAACCGGACGGCTTTGCCTATTCGCGTGTTTTCGAACCGTTACCGCCAATGCTGACGCCGGAAGAGCTGCGCCTTTTTCACCATGGCAGGCTACGCCACGCGTACCGCAAGCTCGGAGCTCATCCCCGCGACGAAAGCGATCAAAACGAGGTAAGCTTTTGCACCTGGGCACCGCATGCCAGCGGCGTGAGCGTCGTCGGCGACTTCAACGATTGGGATGGGCGCTGCAATCCCTTGCAGCTGCTGGATGACGGCGGCATCTGGCAGTCTTTCATCGCCGGCGTAAAGGCCGGCGCGCAGTATAAGTTCGAGATTAGAAATCGCGACAACGGCCGGCTTGTCATCCGCACCGATCCCTACGCGCGCGCGTTCGCGTCGCCCGGCAATACCAATGCCGTGGTGACGCCCGAATCGGACTTCCTCTGGCAGGATGAAGCGTGGATGGTGCACCGCCAGCAGCGTGGCTGGCGCGACCAGCCGATCAGCATCTACGAAGTGCATGCGTCCACTTGGCGCAAAGCGCCCGACAAGTCGCTGCTATCCTACGCGGAGTTGGCGCGCCAGCTCGCCGACTACGTGCGGGGACTCGGCTGCAGCCACGTCGAGCTGCTGCCGATCTTCGAGCACCCGCTGGATGAATCGCTCGGCTACCAAGTGACCGGCTTCTACGCGCCCACCAGCCGGTTTGGCACGCCGGATCAGTTCCGCTCCTTCGTAGACCACCTGCACCGCGCCGGCATCGGGGTCATCCTCGATTGGGTCCCCTTTCATTTCCCTAAAGACGAATGGGCGCTCGTGCAATTCGACGGCAGCCCGCTCTATGAGCGCGACGACTCGAGCATGGCCGAGCACCCCACGTGGCAGACGCTGATCTTCAACTACGGCCGCCCCGAGGTCAGAAATTTTCTGCTCGCGAACGCGCTGTTCTGGCTGCAAGAGTTCCACGTCGACGGTTTGCGCGTGGATGCGGTATCCTCGATGTTGTATCTCGACGACGCGCGCCCGCAGACATTTCGGCCCAACCCGTTGGGTGGGCGCGAGAACTTGGCGGCGATTCGATTCTTGCGCGAGCTCAACACCGAGATCCGCTCGCTGGCGCCGAGCGCGTTCACGATCGCCGAAGAGTCCACCGCCTTCCCCAAAGTCTGCGCTCCGCAGAATCGCGGCGGCTTGGGCTTTTCGATGAAGTGGGATATGGGTTGGGTCAGCGACACGCTGCACTATTTGCGGTTGCCATGGACCGAGCGGCCGGCCCATCACCGCGACCTGACGTTCGGACGGATGTATGCCGAAAAGGAACGCTATGTGCTGAGTTTTTCGCACGATGAGGTGATGCCCGGCAAAGGTTCGCTCCACCGGCAGATGTTCGGAGCGGAAGCGCAAAAAATGTCGCAGCTACGGCTCTTGGCTTTGTATCAGTTCACCTACCCCGGCAAGAAACTGAACTTCATGGGTAACGAGTTCGGCCAGCGCTGCGCATGGAATGGCCGCGACGAGTTGACGTGGGCCGATTTGCAGGCAACCGCGGGCCGGCAGCTGGCAACGCTCGTCGCGGACCTCAACGCGTTGTATCGGCAGCACGAGGTATTGGCTGCCAACGATTTCGTCTCGGGCAGCTTCGAGTGGGTCGAGCCGGACGATGCCGCGCACTCCGTCATCGCCTACCTGCGGCGCCGCTCGCAGCGCTATATCTTGTGCGTGTTCAACTTTTCCCCCGAGCCCAGGCCAAACTACGTGGTGGGCGTGCCGCAAGCGGCGCGGTTTCACATTCTCGTGGACAGCGACGGCGCCCAATACGGTGGCAGCGGCGCGAACGCGCTGCACGAGGCCACGGCGACGAAGCAATCTGGCGGGAGATTCGGATTTGCATTGACGGTTTCGCTCGCGCCGCTGTCGGGTGTCGTCATCGCGCCCGGCGAGGCGGCGTCGCCTTGAAGTCCGGCATGCGCGCGCTGTTCTGCGCCGCCGAGATCTATCCGATGGCAAAAACCGGAGGCTTGGGCGATGTCGCCGCAGCCCTGCCGGCTGCGCTGCGCGAAGCGGGCACGGACATCCGCTTGTTGATGCCGGCCTACCGCAGCGCGCTCGCGGCGGTGCCGGATGCGGCACCTGTGCAGATCCTCGGGAATATCAATGGCTGCGGTCCGACCGATGTGTTGCTCGGGTCGGCGCCGCAAACCGGCCTGCCGGTTTACCTGATCCGCAACCAGCGCCTGTTCGAACGCGACGGCGGACCCTATCACGATGCGCGGGGAAGCCCTTGGCCTGATAACGCAGAGCGCTTTGCAGTGCTGTGCCGCGCTGCCGCCGCAGTCGCCACAGATGGTCCGGGCGGCTGGCGGCCGGAGCTTGTGCACGTCAACGATTGGCATACGGCGTTGGTCCCAAGCGCGCTTGGCGCGCTGGGAGCTCGGGTCGCGAGCGTCCTCACGATTCATAACGCTGCCTATCAGGAACCGCTGACGGCCGACCTACAAGAACGCCTTGGGATCCCAACGGGGAGGAGCGAGCTTCACGCTGCTACGCCCTCGTTCTTGAGCACCGGAATCGCGGACGCCGATCGTCTGACGACGGTGAGCCCCACCTACGCAAAGGAAATCCAAACGCCGCAGTTCGGTTGCGGCTTGGAGCGCTTGCTCGCGGCGCGCGCTGCAGTGCTGCGCGGCATCCTCAACGGCATTGACGTTGCGGTCTGGAATCCTCAGACGGACGAGCATATCGCCCAGCGCTATAGCGAGCGTGACCTTAGCGGTAAGGCCGGCTGCAAACGTGCACTGTGCGCCGAGATGGGCCTCGCGCCGGACAGCCGGAGGCCCTTGCTTGCGTGCGTTAGCCGCTTGACGCCCCAAAAGGGGCTGGACGTCTTGCTCGCGGTTTTGCCGCAGTTGCTCGCGGCTGACCTATCATTCGTATTGTTGGGCACGGGAGACCGTGCGCTCGAATCCGGCTTCACGAAACTCGCCGAGCGTCATCCTGGCTGCCTGGCGGTGCGCATCGCGTACGACGAGGCGCTCGCACATCGCATCGTCGCAGGCGCCGATCTCTTCGTCATGCCTTCGCGCTTTGAGCCTTGCGGACTCAATCAGATGTACAGCCAGCGCTATGGCACGATTCCGATCGTTCACCCCGTGGGCGGCCTAGCCGATACGGTGCGCGATGCAGCGTCTGGCGATGCCGGCGGCGATGGAACCGGATTTTTCATCGCCGGCCTGTCACCCGCAAAGCTGGCTGCAACGACTTCGACGGCGGTGCGCTGGTATCACGACACTCCGGCATGGCAGCAACTGCAACGCAACGGGATGAAGCAGGACTTCAGCTGGAAAGAACCTGCGCGCGCCTATGCCGACGTGTATCGAGCAGCGCTCAGAAGCGGCTGATGACGACGCGCCGGTTCAGTGCGCGACCGGCGACCGTCAGGTTACCGGCTAGCGGATTGGCGGCGCCCGCGCCTACGGATTGCAAGCGCTGCGACGCCACGCCTTCGCGCTCCGTGAGAACCCGGACAAGCTGCTGGGCGCGCTGTTGCGCCAGGGTGAGGTTCGCATCCCACCCGCGTAGATTATCCGTGTGCACCGCGAGGCGCAGCCGCCAGGTGGGATTGCGCCGCATCACGTCGGCGATTTCGTGCAGCGCTGGTTCGGATTCGGGCCGTACCCCTGCGGCCGCCGTCTCGAAATACACGCCGTAGAGCGTTGCGGCCTGATTGCGCCGCAACGTTTGTTCCAGCCGCGCCGATGCGCCGGCTGCCGGCAAGTAGATCTTGACGATCCGCCCGCCACCCCCGCCCACATCGCCGTGGATGAGCACCGGGTTGGCGGGATCGTTCAACCAATAAAAGTTCACCTGCGTTCCCTGGAACCTTCCAGCGGCGTGCAACACCGGCAAGGCTTGCATGCGGTCGTTGACGAGCACCATGGTCGTTTCCGGACCGTCCGTGACGCGTGTGAGCACGCCGGCGGATTGTTGCGTGAGAAACCGGTAGGGCGGCTTTTGTTCCGCCTGCTGCCACATGTCCACAAAAAGGGTCGAGCCCCGCGCTTGCAAATCGCGCAGCACCGCAGCAGAGGTTCCGAACGCGGTCGTTCCGGCAAACGTGCGCGGCTGTCCCTGGCTCCAGCTGCACATGCAACGATGCGCGTAGGCGAGGTCGACGCTGCGGACAAAACGTTTGACCGGAGCATTTTGCGGATCCATGGATAGCGAAACCGACACGCCGTCTTTGCTGACGGCTTCGATCCGGTAAATCGCTTCGTAGTCTCCGGT
>DATGHT010000069.1:0-3317 GCA_035307865.1 Candidatus Eremiobacteraceae bacterium
TACCCGGTACCGCAACCCTCTTTGGTCCCCGAGAGGTGCAACCCGTCACGCAGTACGTGCAGCAAGGATGCCAGCGGATCGACCAGCAGCTCGTGCTGTTTGCCGTTCACCGAAATGCGGACGGGCTGCATCAGGTTTTCCCGTCGCCGCGGGCGCCCGCAGCCCCGTGCAGGGCGCGGCCGGTCAGCACTTCGACTAAGTTGCGGCGATAGCGCGCGCTGGCCCGGTGATCGTCGTGCGGCTGCGCGTCCGCCTGTGCGGCCTGCCGGGCTGCGGCGGCTATCGTCTCAGCTGTCAATTTTTTACCGGCGATCGAACGCTCTGCTTCTCGCGCGCGCAGCGGCGCGCGCCCTGCGCCGGCAAGCGCGATGCGCGCCTGCGTGACGTTTCCTTCGCGTAGATGGAGCATGACTGCGACAGCGACCAGCGCGAGCTCGAAACTGCGGCGCGTCATCATCTTCTGATAACTGGCGCGCGCATCGGCATCAGGCTGAAGCGGTATTTCCACGGCGATCAGCAGCTCGCCGGCTTCGAGCACCGGCGTAGGCTTTTCAACGACGTGCTCGAGCACGGTTTGCGATGGGCCTTCGTGCAGGGTCGCGATCTCACAGCGAGCGTCGCACGCCAAAAGGGCCGCGGTGAGATCGGAAACCGGATCGCCCGAACAAACATTGCCACCCAGCGTGGCGACGTTGCGCAGCTGGCGCGCGCCGAGCGATTGCGCTGCGCTTGCGAGCACGGGGGCACACGCGCGGACCTCCGGGTGCGCGCTCAACTCCGCGGCAGTGACCAATGCGCCGATGCGCAAGACGTTGGCGCTGCGCGTGATGCCTTGCATCTCGTCAACGCGCTTGAGATTGATGAGGGCAGCCACACCGGCGCGATCGTGGCGCAGCCGCGGCCCCAGGCGCGTGCCGCCCGCAAGCACGCGCGCCTCTCCGCCGAAGCGGTCCAGCAGCACCAGTGCCTCATCCATGAAATTCGGTTCGAAGTACAACATGCGGGCCGCGCGTTTCTCCACGTGCAGGTCGGCTCACTGCATTGCCGAAATCGGCCGGCATAGCGATTGGGCGCGAGGGAAGCCGGTGTGAATCCGGCGCGGTCGCGCCACTGTAACCGGGAAGCCGCCGCACGCCACTGTCAGATCCTGACGGGAAGGCGCCGGCAAAAGGCGATGATCCGGAAGCCAGGAGACCTGCCCAGTCTGCTTGCCCGAACCTCTTCGCGCCAGAGAGGCAGAGCAGATGATCCAATCCAGCAGGGCGCCTAGCCCCGCCGTTTCGGCGGCCGCAGGCGCCGACTCTCAACCCTCCACCGTTCGCGAGACGCAAGCTCCCGCCACCAAGAGGCGGCTTTTCCGCTTGCTCGTCCTGGCATTGTGCGTGCCGGCGGCCGCTTTGCTCGCGCTGTTGATCGGCAGCACCGTGCTCGCCCCAAGTGCCGTCGTGTGGAATCTCGCCCACCCTGCGAGCACGGGCATCACGCACACGATCGTCTGGGACTTGCGGCTACCGCGCGTGCTCATCGCCTTGTGTGTGGGCGGGGGTTTGGGGATCGCGGGCGCGCTGCTGCAGATCTTGTTTCGCAACCCGCTCGTCGATCCGTACATCACGGGCGTCGCAGCGGGTGCCGCGCTCGCTGCGGCGATCGGGTTCACGCTCGGCGTCGCGTTCGCGGTTGTGCCGGTGCTCGCATTTGCCGGCGGTCTCGGGTGCGCGGCGCTGGTCGCCTTCATCGGCGGCAACGAGACGACTGCGGGCAACTTGCGCCTCGTCCTCGCGGGCGTGGCGATCTCTGCGCTGTGCAGCGCGCTCGTCACGTTGTTGCTGCTGCATGGCCAGCAAACAGGCGGCATGCCGATTCTCGCTTGGCTCGCCGGCGGCATCAACGGGCGCGGTTGGAATGACCTGCACTGGACGGCCGGCTACCTTGGTGCCGGCATTGCGGCCGCGTTCTTGCAAGTGCATGCGCTCAACTTGTTGCGGCTGGGCGGCGTGGCGGCCGCCGGACTCGGCTTGCAGGTGACGCGCGCGCGCTGGAGCGTGCTCGTCACCGCTTCATTGATCACCGCGGCATGCGTCGCCGTCAGCGGCATCGTCGGCTTTGTCGGCCTCATGGTGCCGCACGTGGTGCGCCGTTTGATCAGCGGCGACGCTCGCTGGTTGCTCGCCGGGAGTGCGTTGGCCGGCGCTGCGGTCGTCGCGCTTGCCGATCTGCTCGCGCGGGCGCTCATGCCGCCGACGGAAATCCCCTTAGGCGTGCTGCTCGCGCTCGTCGGCGTTCCGTTCTTCCTTTCGCTCACGCGGCGGCCGGTGGAACTATGACGGCGCGGCTGCAAGGGGAACGCTTGGCGGTTCGCTACGGTGCGCGCCTCATATTCGAAGGTGTCGACATCGTTGTCGAAAGCGGACGATTCACCGCGCTCGTCGGTCCCAATGGCGGCGGCAAGTCGTCGTTGCTGCGCGTCCTGGCAGGCCAGCAAAAACCATCGCGTGGCAGCGTCAAAGCCGCCGGCTCGAGCATGTTGATCGCACCGGCAACAAATCCGCCGGCGGATCTGACGCCGGCTGATTTGGCAGGCTACGGCCTGGCGTTGCGCCGCCGTCCGTGGCAATGGGGCTTGCCGCCCGACGCGGTGGCGCGCATCGATGGCGCGCTCGAACGCTGCGGGCTCGCCGGACGGGCGCACGCATCCGTGGGCAGTTTGAGCGCGGGAGAAGTGCAACGCGCCTGGATCGCTGCCGCCCTCGCGGTCGAGGCCGACGTGCTGCTCATCGACGAACCGACGACCCATCTGGACCTGCGCTATCAGGTCGACATCCTGCACACGCTGCGCGCTCTCACCCAAGCCGGCATCGCGGTCGTCGCGGCCATGCACGACCTCACGCTCGCCGCACGCTTTGCGGACGACGTCGCCGTCCTCGCGGCCGGGCGCTTGACGCGCGGCACTCCCAGCGAGGTCTTGACCCCGGCGCTGCTGAGCCGCGCGTTTGGAATCGCCGTTAACCTGCACCGCCATCCTGAAGAAGGGTACCTGATATGCCTACCAAGCTGAACGCAGCGGCCGTGGTGCTTGCTGCCGCCACGCTTTGCGCCCTGAGCGGAGGAAACGCGCTCGCCGCCGCTGCCGTTCCGTCGCCGTCGCCAAGCGCATCGCCCAAGACGCTCGATGCCATCGTCGTGACGGCCCAGCGGCACGCCGAACGAATTCGCAACACGCCGCGGCAGACGTTCGTGGTGACGAGCGGCGAGCTCGAGCGCTTGGGTGCGCGCACCGTCGCCGACGCGCTGCGCTATGCAGCCGGCACCGTGGTGCA
>DATGHT010000070.1:0-4938 GCA_035307865.1 Candidatus Eremiobacteraceae bacterium
GTCGTGGCTCCCAATCTCTACGCCGGATTGGGGGCACCGAACGGGGACGGAGCCACGGACTATGCGCCGTTTGCCGCGAGCGCGCGGAAGTTATCGGATAGCGTGGTCGATCGTGACGTCGTGGCCGCAGCGACGTGGATAAGGAACCGCGAGAACGCCGGTCCCACGCAGCGTCCGCCCAAGGTTGGCCTCATGGGGTTTTGCATGGGCGGCAGCCTGGCGCTGCGCGCGGCGTCGGAAACAGATGCCTTCGACGCGCTCGTCGTGTTTTATGGCAGCGTCCGCCCGGCGGACGCCGATAAGAACGGGCCGATCACCGACGAGATGCTGGCCTACACCGACCACATCCACATCCCGTTCATGGGCCAATACGGAGCGCGCGACACCAGCATCTCGGCAGACGACGTGCGCGCGATGCAAAAGCGCTTGCACGTTCCCAACGACATCAAGATCTACGGCGAAGCGGGGCACGCTTTCTTCGACGACACGCGCGAGCGCTATGTGGCCTCGGCCGCCAACGACGCGTGGCAGCGGACGCTGCACTGGTTCAACAAGTACCTACGCAGCTGATCGCTTGGGCGCATCCAGCGCCAGCGCGACCATCATCTGCACCCCTGTTTCCAGTGCGCGCTCGTCAATCGCAAAGCGGGCGCTATGGTGCGGAAAGGCCTGCACGCCCTCGGGCTTCGCGCCGACGAAGAAGAAACAGCCGGGCCGCTCGAGCAGCAGAAAAGAGAAGTCCTCCGCTCCCATCACCGGCGTGATTTCGACCGAGCGCGCTGCGCCGAACAAGCGCGCCGCAAGCGCGCGCACGTATGCCGCCTGTTCGGGATCGTTCGCCGTCACCGGGTAACGGCGGATGTACTGAAAATCGTACGTCGCCCCGGCCGCGTTGCAGCAGCCTTGCAGCGTGCGTTCGATCCTGGGTCCCATCGCGTCACGCAGGTCCGCGCTGAACGTGCGCACCGTGCCCAGCAGCTGCACCTCGTCGGGTATGACGTTGTGGGTCGTCCCCCCGTGGATCGATCCGATGCTGATGACGGCCGGCGCAAGCGGATCGACAGTGCGGCTCACAACTTGCTGCAGGCTTGTCACGAACGATGCCGCCGTCACGATCGGGTCGACGGTTTGGTGCGGCGCGGAGCCGTGACCGCCGCTGCCGCGCACGGTCACTTCGATTGCATCGCTGGAGGCCATCAGCGGACCCGCTTTGGTCCCAACGGTTCCGCATTCGAGCAAATTCCAAAGATGCAATCCGTAGACCAGGTCGACGCGGGGCTGCTCGAGCAGCCCGTCCGCGATCATCGCTTTCGCACCGGCTAAGCCTTCCTCGGCAGGCTGAAAGCAGAGCACGATCGTGCCGCACAGCTGCCCTCGCTTTTGCATGATGAGCTCCGCTGCGCCGAGCAGGATCGCCACATGACCGTCGTGTCCGCACGCGTGCATCTTGCCGGGATGCAGCGACGCGAACGCCAGGCCGCTTTGTTCGCTCACCGGCAACGCATCCATGTCCGCACGCAACAAAACTGTTTTACCGGGTTTCTTCGTTTGCAGAACGCCGACGACGCCGGTCTTCCCCACGCCTGTGCGCACCTCGTAGCCGAGGTCGCGGAGCCGGTCCGCAACGATGCCGGCAGTGCGCTGCTCCTCGAATCCCAATTCGGGGTGCGCGTGAAAATCGCGCCGTAGATCGACGACGTCGCGTAAGAGCGACGCGGGAACCGAAACGGAAGCTTGCTCGATCATGACTACCTCGGTGAATCCAGGCCTACACGCGTTGCGAACCGAATCGTGAAAAGGCTCATGCCTTTCGAACGGCCGTTGCGCATCGGCGCCCTTTCCATATTTCCGCCTTTCGCCCTGGCGCCTATGGCCGGTGTCACGAACGCGCTGTTCCGCAAATTGTTCAAGCCCTTCGGCTTGGGTCTGACGGTCAGTGAATTCGTGTCCGCACAGTCGCTCGTGCGGATGAACGCGCGCACGCTCGAGATGATCGACGTGTATCCGGAAGAACGGCCCACGGCCGTGCAGCTGCACGGCAACGATCCGGCCGTCATGGCCCAGGCTGCTGCCTTCGTCGAAGAATGTGGCGCGGACATCGTCGACATCAATTTCGGCTGCCCCGCTCCAAAAATCGTCAAAGGGGGTGATGGAGCAGCGATCTTGCGAGATCCGGACCTAGCGGTTGCGATTTGCGCGGCCGTACGCAAGGCGGTGCGGCGCGTGCCCGTGACGGTCAAGATGCGGCTTGGCTGGGACGCGCAGACCTATACCTTCATCGAAATCGCCAGGCGCGCCGAAGCGGTTGGCATCGATGGGTTCACGCTGCACGGAAGATATGGCAAACAGTTTTACAAGGGTGAAGCCGATTGGTCGTACATCGCGCGCCTCAAAGAGGCGGTGAGCGTGCCGGTCATCGGCAACGGCGACGTGCGCAGCGCAGGCGATGCGCTGCGGCGCCTGCGCGAGACCGGGGTGGACGCCATCATGGTCGGGCGCGCCGCACTCGGCAATCCATGGCTGATTCGCGAGATCGCCGCGGCGCTGCGAGGGCAGCAGCCACCTGCCCAGCCCACCGTTGCCGAACGCGTCGATTTCGCGCTCGCGCATTTCGATGCGATGGTGCAGCGCTACGGTGAAAAATCCGGCGTGCTGCAGATGCGCAAACACTTGGGCTGGTACATCAAGGGTATTGAGGGCGCGAGCGCGTTGCGCGAACGGATCAATCACGAAGCCGATCCGGATGCGGTGCGTGCCCTTCTGGCGGAAGCGAGGACCCGTGCGCCTGCCGACGAACCGGCCGGCGACCCACTGGCCGCTGCGGTGTGACAGGAGTAACTTCGCCAGGCGCCTAGTTCAAACGTCGTGCAACATATCTCCAGGCGGCATGGTATTATGGGAGGCGGCCGGATGGCGAGCAAGCTTCCGGTGAATCAGCGAGAGGCAAGGCATGGACACAAGCGACAACACGAGCGGTCAGGTTCCAGCGGTGGGAACGCCCGCCAATCCACCCCAGGCAGCACCGGCTGCCGCGAGCTCTTCGCAGGCGGGCGGCGCGCAAGCCACAACCGCGGCAGCGCCGGGGCATCCAAACTTCATGCACGCCCAAAGCGTTGGAGAAGCGCTCGCGGATCTCGCGAGCTTCGTTCCTGGCTTTGCAGGCTACAAGGCGGCTGAAGACCGGCGCATCGCCGACAAGCAGCTGCGCGCGGTCATCGGTGAACGTCTCACAAAAGTGAAGGCTCGCTTGGACGGCATCGTTGATTCGCTTTCACGTGCCGGCAATCTAGACGGCCTCGCGCTCATCGATCAAAGCGGACGCCGGCTCGAGCGTTTGATCGACCGGATGCGCTTTGCGGACTACGGTTATGCCGCGGTGTTCGATCGCGTGCAATTAGGCGAGCCCGAGCTGATCCGATTGTATCAGTATGACGCCGGGATCATGTCGGAGCTGGGCGCATTTGATGACGCGGTGGCCGGAGTCGAGCAGGCTTCCAGCGACCCGAATGGGCTGCGCGCCGCCCTCGCTAAGCTGGATGCGCTGACCGCCGAGTTCGACCGCCGCTTCGAAGCTCGCAAGCATCTTTTCGACGGCCTGCCCACTCCCTAGCTCCCAGCCGCGCTGGTTTATTGCGGGAGCGCGCGGAGAAAGCTAAAGCTTAGACCCGCGAATACCAGCAACACGATCTCGACGATGGCCAGCACGCGCAAGCTCTTGCGGTTGTTGACCAATTGCCACTCCGGGTTCTCCGCAGTTGGCGACGATTCTCCGCTGGGCAATCCGACCGCGGTCACGTCATCGCCCCAGCGCTGCAGCTTCAAAGCGATTCCGTTGTTGATTCTCCACCACACGTCGGCGTTCGAAAGTTCGACCGTCCGCATGTCGCCATAGCCGCCGCGGACGCGCAGATAATAGGTATACGTCGTACCGGCCTTGCTCGAACGGTGCGAATGAAAATAGCGCTGCACGACGTTGGCCCATGCGATGCTGCAGGGACCGGCCTGCTGCTCGCTGGCTGCAATGGAAGCGCAGTTCGTCGCAGCGTGGAAGAGATCGGCGCGTGCCTTGATCGCGTGGTGTGCGATGTGGTTGACAAGCGGGCGTGTTAAGCGCGACACGTGTGAAGCGGGACAAATCTGCAGCCTTGTGAAACTCTTGCCGACCACCGTAGTATCAATAACCGCTTTCTAACCGCGCTGGATTGAGGTTGCGAAAAATACCATGGCCTTAGGCCTCTCCGTCATCGAGTTCTTCGATAATACCGGACAGCAAATCGTTCACCGCTGGCCCGAAGCCGGCTCGACCGACATCAAGTGGGGAAGTCAACTGATCGTCCAGGAGAGTCAGGCCGCAGTGTTCTTCCGCGACGGCAAAGCGCTGGACACCTTCGGGCCCGGACGCTACACTCTCTCGACGCAAAATCTGCCGCTGCTCACCGGATTGGTTTCGATCCCTTTCAGCGGCACATCGCCGTTCCAGTCCGAGGTCTACTTCGTCAGCCTCCAAGTTTTTACGAACCTGCACTGGGGCACTGCCGAGCCGATCTTGTTCCGCGACGCCGACTTTTCGATGGTGCGCCTGCGCGCCTACGGCATTTTCAGCATTCGCGTCACCGACGCGCAGCTATTCGTGAACAAGATCGTCGGCACGCAGAATGTGTACACGTCCGACTCGCTCCAAGATTTCTTCCGCAACATCATCGTTTCGCGGCTCAACAATCTGCTGGGCGAAACCGTGAAGAGCATCCTCGACTTGCCGAAGTACTACGACGCTTTGGACGCGGCCGGCAAGGCGCGCGTCAAAGATGACTTCGCGCAGTACGGCGTCGAGCTCGTCGATTTCTTGATCAACGCCATCACGCCGCCTGACGAAGTGCAAAAAGTCATTGACGAGCGCACCGGCATGGGCGTCGTCGGCAACATGGGCCAGTACATGCA